>DATAKV010000235.1:0-4972 GCA_036261375.1 Anaerolineales bacterium | reverse complement strand
CGATCGGCAGCTGCACCTTGACAACCCGTTTGCCATGCCGGCGTGCAAAATCTTCCAGCGCGGCATAGGTCTTGTCGAAATCGGCATTGTCGCGGTCCATCTTGTTGATCAGGAAGAAGCGGGGCAGCTTGAATTCATCGGCGTAGCGCCATGCCAGCTCCGTACCAACCTCCACGCCGGCGACCGCGTCCACTAAAATAATCGCGCCGTCAGCGACACTCAGGGCAGAGATTGCCTCTCCCACGAAATCGGTGTAGCCGGGCGCGTCTATGATATTGATCTTGTGATCGCGGTGCTCAATGGGGATTACACTGGAGTAGATGGAGATCTTTCGTCGCTGCTCTTCCTCGTCGTAATCGGAAGCGGTCGTCGAATCCTCGACCTTGCCAAGGCGGGTGGTCGCTCCGGTTGCGTGCAGGAATGCCTCCGCCAGCATCGTCTTTCCCGCGCCTCCATGCGAGACCAGAGCGATATTGCGAAGAAACTCGGTGGTATACTCTTTCATGGAAAAACCTTTCCTTAATGTAGGTTAGTAAACCAGGTAGCTGCGTGATTGTAAAAGAACTCCACTGAATTGTCAAAGTGAGAAGTTTCACCTTCATAAAATGACATCTTGGGCAAGATTTCGTGATTAAACGTGCAAAACTTGTTCCGCCGCCTGTCCTTTCATTACTGGTACTACGGTCAGCCTCCGTGGGATACGGGTGTCAGTCCCCCCGAATTGTATGAATTTATACAGGATCATCCACCGGGCCGAGCCATCGATATCGGCTGCGGTACTGGCACCAATGTGCTCACCCTGGCGCGTGCCGGCTGGCAGGTGACCGGGGTCGATTTTGCGCCTCGTGCTATTTCCCTTGCCAGGAAAAAATTGAAAAGAGCAGGCATCCGGGCTGACGTGCAGGTCAATGATGCTACGATCCTAAGGGAGATCCGGGGGCCGTACGAACTGGCGTTCGATCTGGGCTGTTTTCACAGCATTCCTGCCGCCGGCCAGACCGCTTATCTGGATCAACTGGAACGCATCCTGGCCCCGGGCGGTTACTGGTTAATGTATGGGTTCCTCAAAGCAAACCCGGCTCAATCGCATTCCGGGCTGACCGAGGCGGATATCGATCTGATCTCCCTCCGAATGAAGCTCTGTTCCCGGCGCGACGGCCATGACGATACCCGCGGCCGGTCGTCTGCCTGGTTCCTGTACCAGAAATAAAGTCTTTGGCAGTACGATGCCTTTTTATCCTCTCGAGTGTTTTAACTTGACGATTATGGACCTGCAGAACCGTGATATCCATGACTTGAGTGAAACCCTGATCTTCGATCTGACCAAAGCCTTTGCCCTCTCCCAGACCGACAGCGCGAAGACACTGGTCCGATTGATGTTCGGACGGGCAGTGCGCGCCGCGGCCCAAATGGGGATCGGGCTGGACTGCGCGGTTGCCGACGGTGGGATCGCGGCCGGGGCCCGCTGGCTGCTGCCGCGCTTCGTCAAATCCCATCAGGCGCTGGGCGTGGAGGTTATCCCGCCCAACGGTCCACTGGTGATCGCTTCGAACCATCCGGCGGGTGTCGATTCGATTGTGATCTCGGCGCACGTGGAGCGGCCTGATTACCGGGTGATCGTTGGCAACATCCCATTTTTCCAGCACCTCCCGCATGTCAGTAAACATGCCATCTACGCGCCGGAGAAAACGGACACTGTGGGACGAATGCAGGTTATCCGGGCCTCCATCCGCCATCTCCAGCGGGGCGGTGCACTGCTCATTTTTCCGCGCGGCGGGATCGAGGCCGACCCGGAGTTCATGCCTCATCCTGATGGGGAATTCAACCACTGGTCACGCAGCCTGGAGATCTTCATGCAGCGTGTTCCGGACCTGCAGATCCTGGTTACCATTGCGAGCGGTGTGATCTCACGAGCTGCGATGCAGCATCCGATTACCTGGCTCCGCAAGGCAAGGCCTGACCGGCAGAGACTTGCATTCATCTACCAGTTCATCCGCCAGATGGTGAGCGGCAGACAGATCTTCGATCTAACCCCCCGGGTGACCTTTGGTGAGATCGTCACCGGAAACAACCACAAACACATGCTGGCCGAGATTGAGCAGGCTGCCCGCCGGACGCTTCGCCAGCACATGACATGGACGCACGTATGAAACCCCGGATCCATATCTTCAAGAATTTGGAAGAGATTAGCGTCCGCGCCGCGGAGATTTTTGTCGAGCAGTCTGTGAGAGCCATTGAAGAGCGCGGCGAATTCCTCGTCGTGCTCAATGGTGGAGGTACCCCGGAAGGTCTGTTCCAGCTCCTGGCGGCGAAGTTTCGCGAAAAAGTGGATTGGCCGAATGTCCATGTATTCTGGGGCGATGAGCGCTCTGTGCCATCGAACGACCCGGGCAGCAGTTATGGCCAGGCACGAAATCTGTTCCTGCGCCATGTACCGATCCCGAACGCAAATGTTCATCCTATGAACGGAGAGTTTCAGCCAGCAGAGGCGGCAGCAGAATATTCGAAGGTCTTGAAGGAATTTGCCTCTGTTCCCCTCGATTGGCCGCGATTCGACCTGGTCTATCTGGGGATGGGGGAGGATGGACACACGGCTTCACTGTTCCCGGGGTCATCCCTCGAGGCAACTGAACCCGTCGCCGCGGTGACGGCCCACTACCAGGACCGGCCTGCAGAGCGAGTCACACTGACTCCCATTGTTTTCAACACGGCTCGAATGGTTGTATTCATGGCAGCGGGAGAGAAAAAAGCAGCCACTCTGGCTGAAGTACTAAGCGGGCGATATCAACCGGAGCAGTATCCCGCACAGCGCATCGATCTCAAAGACGGAAAGCTGCTCTGGCTGGTGGACGAGGATGCCGCCAGCCGGCTGCCGATGGATCTGGTAAGACGGTTTTGTGAAGGATAACTTTTGATATTGCGAGGAGGGTCATAGACCCGACCACCGGGAAGCGTGTCTCTGGCAAACAATTTCCACTCAACGGGAGATTGTGTCGCCACGGCGACGCTTCGCTCCCCTACGGTCGCTCGCAACCCCGGCTGTGAGCGTCTTTGGCGCCATCCCGCTTTGCGGGACGTTCGCCGGGCAATGGCATATATGAACCTGGAGGCATGTATGGAACTGGCAATGGTTGGCTTGGGCAAGATGGGATTCAACATGACACACCGCCTGTTGCGTGGCGGACATCGCGTGGTCGGGTTTGCGCATTCCCAGCGCAGCATTCAGGCCGCAGTGGATCTCGGCGCCGTAGGCGCCAGTACGCTTAAGGAAGTGGTGGAGAAACTCTCGTCTCCGCGGATTGTCTGGTTGATGATACCTGCCGGGAACCCAACCATTGAGACTATCAAAGATCTTTCGGAGCTCTTGTCCAGGGACGACATCGTCATCGACGGTGGCAACTCGTATTATAAAGACACGATGCGTCATGCCGAAACCCTGGGAGCCCAGGGAATCCACTTTGTCGACTGCGGTACGAGCGGGGGCATCTGGGGCCTTAATGAAGGATACAGCATGATGATCGGCGGCAAGCCGGAAGTAGTGGAAAGCCTGCGTCCCATTTTTGAGACCCTTGCTCCAGCGCCCGATAAAGGCTGGGGGTACGTCGGTCCGAACGGGGCAGGGCATTTCGTCAAGATGGTCCATAACGGGATCGAGTATGGCATGATGCAGGCGTTCGCCGAAGGGTTCAGTATCATGAAGTCGAAGGAAGAGTTTGGGCTCGATCTGGCTGAGGTGTCAAAAATCTGGCAGCATGGGAGTGTGGTTCGCTCATGGCTGCTTGATCTAACCGTGCGAGCTCTGGAAGATGACCAGCATCTGTCCGAGATCAAGCCCTGGGTGGCGGACTCCGGCGAAGGCCGCTGGACGGTGTTCGAGTCCATTGACCTGAATGTGGCTGCTCCTGTGATCACGCTTGCCCTGCAGATGCGCCTCGCCAGCCGCGACGAGGAGAATTTCACCGCCCGCATGCTGGCTGCCCTGCGCAACCAGTTCGGCGGACACGCGGTTAAAAAGGATAAGTCGGTGACAGGGTCCTGATCTGTTTTATCCATGGTTTAAAGGAGAGCTTATTCGTATGACTACAAAAAAAGATAACGCTACGCCCACGACGATTGTTATTTTCGGCGCCTCCGGGGATCTCACCGAGCGGAAATTGATCCCTTCCCTGTTCAACCTGTATTGCAAGAAGCGCATGCCAGACCAGTTCCGGATCGTGGGCTATGGCTCGACGGAATTCAGCGACGATTCATTCCGTGCTCACCTCAAGGAAGGGATGAAAGAGCACTCGCGGGCGGAGTATACCGATAACGATTGGATCGATTTCGCCTCCCACCTCGAGTATGTCAAAGGCGGATACGATCGTGATGGTTTCGAAAAATTAAATGATTTTCTGGAGAAATGGCAGGGGGAAAAAGGCAATCGCATCTATTATATGGCGACCCCGCCCGGCGCCTTTCCCAAGATCATCGATTTGCTGGGAGATACAAACCATCTGCAGGAGACTCATGGCTGGCGGCGAGTGGTGATCGAAAAACCGTTCGGCACGGACCTCGAGTCGGCGCAGCAATTGAACGAACAGATCCACCGGACGTTACATGAGAGGCAGATCTACCGCATCGATCATTATCTCGGCAAGGAGACGGTCCAGAACATCCTCGTGACGCGTTTTGCGAACACGATCTTCGAGCCGCTGTGGAACCGCAACTATATCGATCACGTGGAAATCACAGTGTCAGAGACGGTCGGCGTCGAGCACCGCGGCAAGTTCTATGACCAGGTGGGTGTGCTGCGGGATATGTTCCAGAATCATCTTCTGCAGCTGCTCTCGCTGGTAGCCATGGAGCCTCCGGTCGCCTTCGATGCCAGCGCGCTGCGCAACGAAAAAGTGAAAGTGCTGAGCGCCATCAACCCGATGAAGGCCAGCGAAGTGGAGCGGGCGACGGTCCGTGGCCAGTATGAGGGCTACCGTGA
>DATAKV010000232.1:0-2727 GCA_036261375.1 Anaerolineales bacterium | reverse complement strand
TCGCCAATTTTGTCGAGCGCCATCCAACGGTCAAGATGCTGGCATTGAGCTTCCTGCTCTTGATCGGTTTTACCCTGATCGTCGAAGGCCTGCACCAGCACATCCCGAAAGGATATATCTATTTCGCGATGGGCTTTTCGGTGCTCGTGGAATTGCTCAACCTCCGAATACGGGGCAAAGGCACGCCGGTCAGCCTGCATGAGCCCTATCGTGAGGCTGTCGCGGGTGGGGTGGCTGCGTCTGTCGCCTCCGTACCGGTGAAAGCCAGTAATAACAAGAAAAAGAATCCGAAGAAACGAAAATAACCTGATAAAAGTAGAGCGGATGCTGCAGCATCCGCTCTACTTTTATTGGTTCCCATTCTTTTCCTTGGCCGCCCGGATAAACCCGGAGAACAACGGGTGTGGCTTCATCGGTCTGGATAAAAATTCAGGGTGGAACTGGCTCCCCACCATGAAGGGATGATCTTTAATCTCTGCAATTTCCACGAGCTTGCCATCGGGCGACATGCCGGAGAAGACCATTCCGCCTTTCTCGAAATCTTCTTTAAACGCATTATTAAACTCAAAACGGTGGCGATGGCGTTCCTCGACCTGTTCCTGACCATAAGCCGCTGCAGCTTTCGAGCCTTCCTGCAATTCGCAAGGATACAGCCCCAGCCGCATCGTGCCGCCCATATCCGTGATGGCGCGCTGGTCGATCATCAGGTCGATGACGGGGTATTCTGTGCTGCGGTCGAACTCGGAGGAGTTGGCATCCTCGTGATTGAGTACTCCGCGCGCAAAGTCGATGCACATAACCTGCATCCCCAGGCACAGGCCGAGATAGGGCACCTGCTTTTCACGGGCATAGCGCGCCGCCAGGATCTTGCCTTCAATACCGCGCGACCCGAAACCGCCCGGGACCAGGATCCCATCGGAGTTCTGGATCACCTCCCAGCCCTTGTCCTTCTCCAGGTCGGCCGAATGGACCCAGCCGATCTCCACCTCGACATCGTTGTTCAGCGCGGCATGCTTGAGCGCCTCGCGCACTGACATATAGGCATCCTGCAGCTCGACATATTTTCCCACCAGCGCCACCTTGACCGTGGGCTTCGGCTTTCGGACGCGCTCCACGAGCTTCTCCCAGGGTTTCATATCCGGCCGGGTCGTGGCGTTCATGCCAAGCTTCTCGACCAGGTAATCGCCAACGCCCGCCCGTTCCAAGAGAAGCGGCACTTCGTATAGGACATCGCTGGTCGTCATCGGGACAACCGCTTTTTTCTCCACGTCGCAGAACAGGGCGATCTTGTCGCAGAGTTCCTTGTCCATCGGGTAATCGGAGCGGGCAATGATCATATTCGGGGAGATACCGATCGAGCGTAGGGCGGCAACCGAGTGCTGGGTCGGCTTGGTCTTGATCTCGCCGGTCGCACCGATGTAGGGGAGCCAGGTGACATGGATAAAGAACACGTTCTCCCGCCCGACTTCATTCCGCAGCTGACGGAGGGCCTCCAGGAAGGGCTGGGACTCAATATCGCCGACGGTCCCGCCAATCTCCACGATTACCACGTCCGCGCCGGTTTCCTTGGCGATCCCGGCCACCCGGCGCTTGATCTCGTTTGTGATGTGCGGAATAACCTGGATCGTCCCTCCGAGAAAGTCGCCGCGGCGTTCCTTGCCGATAATCTCGGCGTATACCTGTCCGCTGGTAAAGTTGCTGGAGCGGCTGAGACGGATGTCGATAAAGCGCTCGTAGTGGCCGAGGTCCAGATCCGTTTCGGCGCCATCATCGAGCACGTACACTTCACCGTGCTGGTAGGGACTCATCGTCCCTGGATCGACGTTAATGTAGGGATCCAGCTTTTGGACGGCGACCTTCAGGCCGCGCTCCTTCAACAGAAGCCCGGTTGCGGCGGCGGTCACGCCTTTGCCCACCGATGAAACCACACCGCCTGTATAAAATAAATATTTAGTGGTCATAGCTGCCTCTTGTATCGAGTTATTGCGAGAATCGTTAACCGTGATGAAGCAATCCCGTTTCTCGAAATGGATTGCTTCATCGTTCTGCCGGTAATAAAGGAGATGGGGAGGGCGGTGAAGCCCTCCCCATCGGGGATTTCGTACTTTGTGGGTGGCAGGTTGAGTATCGTCTTCATCCGACCAACTTAAAGATGTCTTCCGCAGCCCGGCGCATTTCGAGGAAGATCAGGCCCAGCTTGGCATCCTGGCGGGCCAGGGCAGTCAGAACTGCTTCCTCGCCGATGGAGGTTAACACAATGGAGCCCTTATTGCCCTTGATGTAGACCTGCTCCAGACCTTTGCGCCCCAGCTCTGTGGAGATGCGCTCGCCCAGGCTCAGCATCGCGGCGGACATGGCGGAGACGCGGTCCTCCTCTACACCCTGCTGCAGGGCAGAGGCCATGATCAGGCCGTCCACAGAAACGACCGCCGAGGCCTCGATATCGGGCGCGGCGGCTTGCATATTGCGCAGGCGTTCGACCATCAATTCAGCGCGATTTCTTGTCATTCCTGTTCTCCTGCCGCCTGATTTGAGGCTTTGATGTGACCCATCAAAGTTCCGGTCTGGATGGTAGGGCGGCGCCTTGGGATGATGTCTGACACAGTTTACCATACTTCAAAATCCCGGAGAATGGACCTCGCATTTCAACTCACCGACAGATTTCGCTCGATGGAATTTGACCCGCGCAGGGCTTCATGTTAAACTTACTTGTTCGGCCGATGAATA
>DATAKV010000228.1:0-3218 GCA_036261375.1 Anaerolineales bacterium | reverse complement strand
GCGCCGCGGCCTGGAGCACTTCCAGCTCACGCTCGGTCAGCGTCGAATCGACCGGATGAAAAGGCCCGGATATAGAGGCAGGCCGGGCGGAGAGCACACGGGCCAGGATCTCAGGCTTGAGCAGGGTCTCGCCCTGGGCGGCCGCCTGGATCGTATGCAGCAGGATCTCCCGGCTCGTATCTTTGAGCAGGTAGCCGCGCGCACCGGCCTGCAATCCACGGATCATCAGGTCATCCTCGTTGTAGGTGGTCAGGATGACGATGGCGATCTCAGGATGTTCACTGCGCAGGTGACCGATGGCGGTGATTCCGTCCATGCGCGGCATCTGCAGGTCCATGAGGATGACGTCCGGTTTGCATTCGGGGACCAGCGCCAGGCATTCTGCGCCGTCCGAAGCTTCACCGGCGATCTCGATCCCCTCCACGGTTTCCAAGATAAGCCGCAGCCCCTCGCGGACGATGAGGTGGTCGTCCGTGATCAGGACCCGGATCATTAGGACCTCCCCATAACGAACCGGATGCATGTCCCGTCTGGAGCGGAGTCGATTGCCAGTGTCCCGCCTGCCAGGCGGGCTCGTTCCTGCATCCCGACCAGGCCGTAATGGCCGGCGGGGGACCGGTCCACGTCAAAGCCTTTGCCGTTATCGTGGACCTCGAGCTCCAGGGTTTGCCGATCGATCAGGAACATCACCCGGACATTGGTTGCCTGGGCGTGGCGGACGATGTTGGTCAGCGCCTCGCGCAGAATATGCAGGGCATGATTCGTTGACTCGATGGGCAGTTGATTCTCACGAACAGTGAGCTCGAGCTCACAGGCAATGCCTGTGGACTGCTTGAAATGTTCCACTTCCTGGCGGACCGAGTCCGGGATACTGCCGGGGGCGGCGCGCAGATCGTCGATCGCCGCCCGTGATTCGGACAGGGTGCTCCGGGCGCGCAGGAGAGCCTGGTCTACGATGGAGGCGGCGCGCTCACGGCGGTCCGAGGCGAGATGGGCCTTGACCGCTTCGAGCTGCAGGACCAGCCCCGCCACACCCTGGGCGAGCGTGTCGTGCAGCTCGCGCGCCATGCGCTGGCGCTCGTTCTGCAGGGTAAGCGATTCGATCCGGGCGGCGGAGGCGGCCAGTTTGGTGTTGGCGACCTCAAGCGATTCGGCCAGCTCGGCAGCTTTCTGGCGCTCGATCAGTTGCTGGTTAAGGATCACCATAAACAGGATGATCGCCCCGCCGTTGACCAGCAGCCCGGCGATGGAGCTGTAGAACTGCTGCCGCTCCGAAAAGGCGAACAGCAGGCTGACCAGCAGGCTAATGTAAAAAATGCCAAGCATGAACGAGCGGCGTGAATTTCCCCATACCCCCAGTCCCTCTCCGACGATGCATATTGTCGAGGAGAAGATAAAGGATAGCACATCGTCGGAGCGCTCCTGCAGCAGGAACACGATGCCCACCATCAGGACGGTCTGGGCCGGATAGTAGAAGATCCACCAGCTCCTGCCCCTGTCTGTCCGCAGATAATTCATCCAGTACAGGCCAATATGGATAAGCAGCATCACAGATGCCAGGATGGCGAGTCCCCTCTCGCCTGCAAACCACACGGTTCGTATGGCCGACCCTCCCAGATAACTCAGTAACAGGGAAATGAAAACATAGAACGGCAATGCGTTCAAGGTGTCGGAGTCACGGCTGAGGACGCTCATGCCGTGTATTGTACTTGAACCCATTCAGGCGCCTATTGTCCGAATGGACAGTGTCCACTCCTGCACCGGTTGGACGATGTGGGAAGGAGGAGATCTTTGTACACTGTGGACATCGAATAAAAAACGGAGGATCCCATGAATAAAAATTATCGTTACGTCTGGCTCGTTCTTGCCGCCCTGCTCACCCTGTTTCTCGGTGGCAAATGGAACATCCCCGCCGCCGCCTGGCTGGCGCCCATCTTCGCCATCCGCTTTTTTCGGGACAGCGACAAGGCAGGCCGCAGCTTCCTGCTGCTCTGGCTGGCCTCTGCCATCCCCAGCGTGATCTCGTGGAACGGCGCGACCTTCTTCCCGCCCCTGGCCGAAGTCGCGTTCTTCCTGCTAATGACGCCGGTCTCCCTGATCCCCTATGTGGTCGATCGTATGTATTACCGCCGCTTCCCCGGCTCAGCCTGGGTAATCCTGGTCTACCCGGTGGCTGCCACCGCAATAGACTTTTTCTCCTCCAGCGGCAGTCCGTTTGGGACGTTCGGCGCAGTCGCGTATACCCAGCGCGGTTTCCTGCCTATTATGCAGATCGCCTCGGTCGCGGGATTATGGGGCATCACATTTGTCATCAGCGGGTTTGCCAGCCTGGCCAACCATATATGGGAGCAGGGGTTCAAGTTCAACCGCTTCGCCATGGCCTTTGGTGGCGTGCTGGTCCTGATCCTGGGTCTTGGCTTCGCCCGGACTCTCTCGGGTCAACGACCTGCACAAACGGCACAAATCGCAGGCTTCTCCCTGGCAGACGGACAGCTTGCCGAGGTGATGGGTCACCTGAACGCCGGGAATGAAGCGGGCTTCCGCCAGGCCGTGGATGCATTGCATGCCGAGGAATTAAGCCAGATCCGTTCGCTCTCCCAGCAGGGAGCAGACATCGTCACCTTACAGGAAGCGGCAGGGATGGGGCAGACCGACCAGGTCGACAGGCTCCTGCAGCAGGCCGCTGTGATCGCCGAAGAGGAATCGATCTACATCATCCTGCCGGTGCTCGACGTGGGAACCTCACCCGCCGAGAATAGAGTACACATTATCGACCCGAACGGCGCCATGGTTCTGACCCACATCAAGTACGGTGGGAATATGTTCGAAGGCACACGCAAGGGCGATGGCATCCTGCAGACCGTAGACACTCCCTTCGGCAAGCTCAGCGCCGTCATCTGCTGGGATGCCGACTTCCCCAGTGTGATGAAACAGGCTGGTGAGCAGGATGTGGACCTGATGTTTGTGCCGTCCAACGACTGGCTGGGCGTGAAGGATATCCATAATGGCATGGCGAGCTTCCGCTCGGTGGAGAACGGCATGTCCATCTTTCGCCAGACCGGCTCAGGCGTGTCCAGCGTGATCGATCCCTACGGGCGGACCCTCCAGCGAGTGGACTTGTTCGAAGAGAGCAGCACCGGTCCCTTTGACGCTGTCCAAATGGTGATCACCCCTGCGGCTTCCGTCAACACGCTGTACCCGGTGACCGGCGACCTCCT
>DATAKV010000221.1:0-2727 GCA_036261375.1 Anaerolineales bacterium | reverse complement strand
GAAGGCGTTCCCAACCGCGAGATCATGGCAAGGCTGTACATCTCCGAAGGGACTTTCAACCGCACCCGGCGCAACGCGATACGGGGGCTGGCCAGGTTATTCGTGGAACGAGCAGCCTAGTAGAGTTCTAAACAAAAAGATCCCGCAGGCCTGTATTACAGGGTCTGCGGGATCTTTTTGTTTTCAGGCGGCAGCTTTTGGCAGTTTTTTGAGAAGTTTATGGCAGTGTTTTCGCTCGATTTGGCAGTTCCGAAATGCCATGATGGGGACAACCAAAGGAGATCGATATGAAGAGCAGCCTTTTTCTCAAACTGACGGTCGTCGCAGGGATCCCGGCCCTGATCTGGGTCTCCCGTGGCCCGCTCGCAGCGGCCTGGATCTGGTTCAGCGACCGGGAGGCCGTTACCGCGACCCTCGACCAGATGGGCCTCTGGGGACCGCTTGTCCTGGCCATCCTCTTTGTCCTGCAGGTCTTCCTGGCCTTCATTCCTGGCCAGGCGCTGATGGTGGCCTGCGGCTACCTGTATGGCTTCTGGGGCGGGTTCCTGCTCTCCTGGCTGAGCCTGGTCATCGGCGGGGAGGCGGCCTTCGTGATGGCTCGCCGATGCGGACGGACCTTCGCCAAAAAATGGATCCGGGCCGATGTTCTGGCCGCTTGGGACCGCAAGGCTGCCGGACAGGGAACCGGGTTCTACGCCCTGATGCTGGTCATGCCGCTCATTCCCAACGATGCCATGTGCTATGTGGCCGGGCTGAGCCGCATCTCCCGCATCCGCTTCACGATTGCAAATCTCCTGGGCCGGGGCCTGGCCTGCCTGTTCACCAGTGCGCTTGGTGCCTTTGGTGGGAGCGTCCCCTGGCAGGGCTGGGTGCTCCTCGTCACAGGGCTGGTCGCTGCGGCCGTTGCCTGGATGATTGTCAGACACCACAGGCCCCAGCTCCTGGCTGCCTCATAGAGGTCAATATGAAACCGGTAGTCTATATTTCGCGGTCCGTTTTAAAAGCCTACTTCGCCCTGTTCAACCGCAGCTACGAAGTCAAGGGGCAGGACACCCTGCCCACCGGGCCCAAGATCATCGCCATGAACCACACGCCCGGCTTCGATCCACTCTACCTGCCTTTTATCCTGAAAGAGACGCCTCATTTCTTGCTGCAGGACGGCCTGTTCCGGATCCCGGTTCTCGGCTGGATGCTGAAGGGAAGCGGCCAGATCCCCGTGTTGCGCGGCACAGCGAAAGCAACAGAGGCCATGGACCAGGCCTGCGCCCTGCTCCGTGATGGCGGCACGATCGCCATCTTCCCCGAAGGAAGGGATGTGCCCCTGGGCCAGCGCATGACAGCGAAAAGCGGCGCGGTACGGATGTCGCTCGAAACCGGAGCACCGATCGTCCCGCTCGGCCTGTATGCACCAGCGCAGTCGCTGACGCATCTCCATGTGATATGGAAGGGAAGCCCTCTGTCGGGAGCGTGGCAGTTCTCGGGCAGAAGCTACATGCGCTTCGGTGCGCCATGGAAACCGGACAGAACTCTCAACGTCCATGCCCAGACCCGAGAACTGATGGACCGTATCTATGTGCTCGTGGCTGAGGCAGAAAGGGACGCGCCGCAGTGCTTCATCCCCCACCAGTTACCGATATCCATGGCCGTATTAAGGAGATTCCCATGAAAAAAGTATTCAATATTTCTGGGGTGCTGGCCGTTTTATTCCTGCTCTGGATGTTCCGTGAACGTGCCGGTGACCTGCTGGCCTGGTTCAGCAGCCGCGAGGCAGTGACCGAGTCTATCCATGGCGCGGAACTGTGGGGCCCGGCCATCCTGTTTATCCTGTTTGTAGCACAGGTCTTCCTGGCCTTCATCCCCGGCCAGGCACTGATGATCGCTTGCGGCTACTTGTACGGCTTCCGGGATGGGTTCCTGCTTTCATGGATCAGCCTGGCGGCGGGAGGCGAAGTAGCCTTCCTGCTGGCACGGCTCTACGGGCGTCCGTTTGCAGAGCGCTGGATTTCCTCGGGCGTGCTGGCCCGTTGGGACAAGCTGGCGAAAGGCCAGGGTGTGACTTTTTATGCCATCAGCCTGGTCATGCCCCTTGTCCCAAACGATGCGATGTGCTACGTGGCCGGGCTGGGCCGCATCTCTCACCCCCGTTTTACTCTCGCCAACCTGCTCGGGCGCGGCATGGCCTGTGCCATCACCAGCTGGGTCGGCGCCTATGGTCTGCAGGCTCCCTCCTACGTATGGATCATTATCGCGATTCTGGCCGTCCTGGCAATGCTAGCCTGGCAGTTCGCCCGGCACCTGCAAAGCCGGTATTACGCGCTGTAAACCTTCTCAGCCTGCGATCTCGTACGGGACGCCGTGCAGTTCCCAGGGCCTGCCACCAGCCTGCCCCCACACATGGACCGGCAGCATGTGGGCCGGCACACCTGAGTCTGGCATCCAGATGCGCTCCACTTTTGGGAGGATCAGCAAACCATTCTCGTCCCCGACCGGCGTGAAGTTCTCATTCGCTTCCTGCTTGTACGGGACAAGACCAAGCTTCGAGCAGATCTTATTCGCGAGCCCGACCACATCCTCGGAGGGCAGCCCGATCTCGCTGACGTTGAGGATCATGCGGCTGTCGAACTTTCCGTCCATGGGGTTTTGAAGCGTATGGCGGGCGATGAATTCTAGGACATTCCCTGCCGCATCCAGGAAGTAGACCGAGTCCGAATCCCAGGTGTTGGAATG
>DATAKV010000212.1:0-1683 GCA_036261375.1 Anaerolineales bacterium | reverse complement strand
TGACCGAGCTGATATAGTCCATCATGGAAACCACGATCGCAATCGCGATCATTTGTGCGCTGGCGGCTCGGTAGTTGAGCAAGTTAATGTTTTGGATCAGCACGAAGCCGATCCCACCACCGCCCACGATACCTATGATCGTGGACATCCGGACGTTGATATCCCAGCGGTACATCGTGTATGAAATATAAGGTGGGACGATCTGAGGAATAACTGCGTAAATGATGGTCTGCAAGCGGTTTGCGCCCGTGGCCTGAACGGCCTCCAGCGGTCCGGCGGAGATGCTCTCCACCTGTTCAGAATACAGCTTGGCGAGGCTCACAATCGTATGCAGGCCGAGGGCCAGCACCCCTGCAAACGGACCGATGCCCACGGCAATCACAAACACGATCGCCATGATCACAGCTTCCACCGAACGCAGCGTGTTCAGGAACGTACGCGTGATCGTGTAAATGACCAGACCGATTGGCAGCGTGTCCTTGGCACGGGTCAAAAGGGCCACAAGCAACCCAAGCAGCGCGCCGACGAGAATGGGGATCCAGGTCGTATACATCGGTTCACCGATCCGGTAAAGCCATTCTACCAGCTGTCCGAGCAAGCCAAAGATGGTCGCTCCGGCAGCCATTGCCAGGAGGATATTGATCAGCTTGACACTGGCCGGATTGCCTTTCTCGGTCGCGCGTTGCCCCAGGCGCGCCAGGACACTGCTCAACGTCCCGCCGGCGGCGAGAGCCCCAATCGCCGGTGTGGTCACCCGCAGGATATCGCTGATCTGGAACAGGAAGGTTGCTAAAAAGCCGGCTGGACCCAGCGACTCGCGAATGGCCAGGCTGATATTTGCCGTCAACTGTGCGAGTTGAAAGAGCCAAAACAACCCGACCAGCAAGGCAACCAATAAAGCCAGCAGACGAGCCGCGCGCGTGGCAAGACTCGGGACCTTGATCTCCTCCTGGGGCAGTGCCCAACGGAAAAGAAACCAGGGGATGACAGGAGCCAGGATGACACTGGCCAATATCATGGGTGTGCTATTGGTAACAGATGCTGAGAGCTGTCCGATGCGGCTCACGATGAGATAACCGATTGCGATGCCCAGCGGCCAGCCAATGATCGACAGGGCAATACTGGCCAGTGGGCTGCGCACCGACCGCATGAGATTGCGCGCGGCAATGAAGCTAAGCGGGATAGCCAGGATCGTTCCCAGGGTAGTTGCCAGCAGGGCCAGGAAGACGGTCTCGACGATTTTTTCCCATGTGATCCGAGCGGTTTCTGTAAAGCGCGGAGTGCCGATATTACGTCGCATCGTCGCGCGGATGAATTGCACATCCTCACTCGGACGGTCTGGCAGCTCGAGCTCCGTCACAAAGTGCCCCTCTCCATCGGTCGAGGCGACCACATTGCCCAATTCCACTACGTTTGTGGGATCATTCCCCGGCACGAATCTAACCGGACCGCTGGCATTCGGGAAGAAGTTGAAGCCTTCCACGGTCACAACTTCCTCCGGCTCGGCACAGGTCGGGGTGACCGTCATATACGGGCCGGACGTATCTGGTGCGGGGACTTCAGGAACCGCGCCGTCTGCAGGGCAGGTCACATACACCGGCGCCATGCCTTGCTCTTCTTCCTGCTCGAATTCAAAGATATCGGGCTGTGCTAAAGCGCGAGTGACACGCTGCAAGCTTTGCT
>DATAKV010000171.1:0-3249 GCA_036261375.1 Anaerolineales bacterium | reverse complement strand
CGAAGGCATGCGCCGCATGCAGTCGGCCGAGCAGGGTATTACCAAGCTCAAGGAGCATGCCGATACGCTGATCGCCATCCCGAACGATCGGCTGCTGCAGATCGCCGACAAGCGCGCTTCCCTGCAGGATGCCTTCCGCCTTGCCGACGATGTGCTGCACCAGGGTATTCAGGGCATCTCTGAATTGATCACTATCCCGGGCCTGATCAACCTGGATTTCGCCGACGTGCGCGCCATCATGTCCGAGGGCGGCGCGGCGCTCATGGCAGTGGGCAAGGGTGCCGGCGACGAACGGGCGAAGAAGGCTGCGGAGGATGCGATCTCCAGCAAGCTGCTCGACATCACCATCGATGGGGCGCGCGGTGTTCTGTTCAATGTGACCGGCGGTCCGAGCATGACGCTGTTCGAGGTCAACCAGGCTGCGGCGATCATCCGCGAGACGGCTCATCCCGATGTCAATCTGATCTTTGGTGCCGTCATCGACCCGAACATGGGCGACGATATTCGCGTCACGGTCATCGCGACCGGGTTCGAGCGCAGCAGCAGCATTCCGCGGCGTGCCTTCGAAAAGCAGCCACGCGCCGAAACCAGGCGGACGGAGTCTGTTGGGTTCGGGCGACCGTCGGAATCGGTCAACGTCCACGCGGACGTCCAGTCCGGTGAGGCGAAGCAGTCGTCTCTGCCTCCCGTTAGCAAGGACGATCTCGACATCCCGACCTTCCTGCGCAACCGCCGGTAGGGAACGGCGGCTGCCGTTCCGTAAAATATAAGAGAATACCGGTCAAGTCCAGTTCCCCCTGTGGCTGGGCGGATCCGGCGTGCCTGGGCGAGGCATGCCGCCTGCCGCCCTGCCTCCCCCAAATGCGGTGATGTTTGCCGCGTTTGGGGGAGGTGCCCTTTAATAAAGCATATCCTTTAATATATCCAAATCCTGCCAGCCGCCGTTGGAACAAGAAGCGACCTATGCTACAATAACAGCGATGAAGGCAACCATCCCCCAACCCATTCATGAATCCTATTTGAAGTATCGCCGGGACCGGGTCTGGAAGATCATTGTGCCGGTCATAATCAGTGCGGTGCTGTGCCTTGGATTGATCTTGCTGGTCAATATTGCCACCTTCCAATGGGGCGGTGACGTGGCGCGCTGGGCAGCTATCTCCACCATGGGGATCGCCATCCCGATCATGCTGGGCATGCTGGTGTTCCTGGCAATCATCGGAGGGCTGGTCTATCTGATGGCAAAATTGTTAAACATCCTTCCCACCTATACCGGCAAGACTCAGGATCTCTTCTATAAGATCGAAGGGTATGCGCGGCGATTTGCAGATTCAGCCGCCAAGCCTATTATTTTCATCGATTCGGTCGGTGCGGGTATCAACCGCATTCTTGGAAAGCGATAAATAGTCACACCCTGCCGCCTGGCAATGCGGCCAGGGCAAAATGGAGGAATTGAGTTATGGAAAGAAACAGAATTTTGATATACGGTGTTCTGTTTGGTGCTGCAACCGGATTAATTGGCGCCATGCTTCTTCAGCGGCGTGCCGAAGAGGAAGGCACATCCCTCAGCATCACAGCCAGCGATGGAATGAAGCTGGGTGTCATGGTGATCGGCCTGCTTCGGGCAGTGGCATCTCTGGGGGATGAGAAGTAAACGAAATAGAATGCACCCATAAAAGAGCAGGGACACGATCCGGTGTCCCTGCTCTTTTTATCAGCTCTTTATTCTGCCTTTTAGGTCACTTTCGCTGAATGGACCCCTATCCAGTAATAACTGGCGCGCTTCATCCACTTTTTCCCAGACGTTCCACAACAGCACGCCGCGAACACGTCCGTCATCGAGATAGTAGATCACACCCTTCTTGAACGGCTCCTTCCAATCGGAGAAGCTGTGAAGCTTGCTGTTGATTTCGCCGACCGCCTCGTAGCCCAGGTCGAACAGATCAGAGTAGAACATGGGTACGTGATCATAGACATCATTCGCGCCGGCCATATTACGTCCGGCGAGCTTCCCCATGGCGACTGCGTTATCTTCATGTTCCACGCGTGTCTGCCTGCCCAGGGCGGTATGGAAGAAGTTGGCTGCATCGCCGGCCGCGTAGATATCGGAGTGGGAGGTCTGGAGCTGTTCGTTGACAACAATGCCGTTGTCTACATTGAGGCCTGTCTGTTTGGCCAGGTCCAGATTGGGATGGATGCCGATCCCTGCCACGACGCCGTCCGCTTCGAGGATGCGTCCGCTTCCGGTCCGGGCGATGAGGCGATCACCCTCCTTTTGCACGCTGACGACCGAGTCGCCGGTCAGTACCTCCACGCCATTGAGACGGTAATACTCATTGATGAACTTTGCCAGATCAGGGGGAAAAACGTGTTCGCTGATCGCATCCTCCGGAAAGACCATCGTCACCCGCTGACCGGTGGATGCCAGCGCGGCGGCAATCTCGGAGCCGATAAACCCTCCACCGATCACTATAAAGCGATTGCCCTTCTGCGTTAATTGGCGCAGATGCTGGTAATCCTGAAATGTTCGGAAGTAAACGATGTTTCCTTCGCCAAAGGGTAAATGGTTGGGCGTCCCTCCGGTTGCAAGCAGCAGCTTGTCGTAGGTATATTCTTCGCTGCTGATATCGCGGATACGTTTTTCGTTCGGGTCTATATGGGTGACTTTGCAGTTCAAGTGAAGTTTTGTCCCCCGCTCCTCGGTTTTGCGCCAGATCTTTTCGACAGGCCGTCCCTTCCACAGGCCCTTTGAAAGATTAGGCCGCATGTATGGCGGATCAGGTTCCATGCTGATCATACCGATCGTACCGTCTGCATCGAGCTCCCGGATACCACGGGTTGCTGCGTCACCTGCCAACCCGCCCCCGATGATCAAATATTTATAATAGTTCATCGGTCTCTCCTTATTAAAAATCAACTGCCATTGCAGCGGGCAGCACCAGAAGCGCCCAGGAAAGCAATGACAGTTCTATGCACGGACTTGTTAATAATATCACATTATACGCGCAGACAGATTAATCCCTTCAAATAAGCGCCTTCCGGGAAGTTCAATGCGACAGGATGGTCGGCAGCTTGTGACAGATGCTCGACAATCTGTGCCTCGACGCCGGCATCCAGCGCCGCGCCAGCCACGATCTTTTGGAATAATCCGGCATCCACGCCGCCCGAGCAGGAAAATGTGACCAGCAGACCACCGGGCCGCAGAAGCTTCAGGGCAAAAAGGTTGATATCCTTGTAACCGCGCGCCGCTTT
>DATAKV010000165.1:0-4066 GCA_036261375.1 Anaerolineales bacterium | reverse complement strand
AATTCCTGGCAGTGCGCACTTCACGGAGGGGCTCTGCTGGCCTGTCCCCGGAGCTGATTTCTTACGAAAAGAATAGGGAATGGCTGGAAGGTCTTGCGCGTTATGCTGAACTTGAAATCTGGCGGCATGCTCTCACAGATGGTTATATGCCCGTTCCGGAAACCGCATATCTGGAAGATTTTGGAGACTATACCGGTTTCGATCGCCGCTGGTCACAGGAAGTGGATCAAATTTCGAGGATGGCCGCCGACGAAGGCGATGGACGCTTTTACTATACCGGCATGGCGCAGGCCGTCTTACTCGATCGGCTCTTGCCTGACTGGAAGGCGCACGCGTTCGATGAAAAAACATGGATGGAAGCTCTTCTTGAGGAGGCTATTCAGGAATAAGAAGGAACAGCGAGGAAGTAAAGGTTGTATACTGCGGCAATAGCAATCGATTTCTGAGTTCCCTCTTTTTTCTGAACCTGGACTCTCTACTGTAGGGATTGTTTCTTAATTCACCACAAAGGACACAAAGGGCACGAAGGTTTGACGTTTGACGGGCAAAATTCGTGTAGATCCGTGAAATTCGTGGCTGAGCTTGGTTTTAAAGGCGTTTTAACATGGTTTCAAGCTGCATAAGAAATACTCTCTGAGGGGCCATCATGATTTTATGACGAATGACACATGAAATTCAAATGAATTCGATATATGATTTCTGTGCAAATAAATCCTGGGGACATTATGTCCACTTGAGATCGCGGAATGCAAAAGCCGAACCAAGTCCTCCATACCAAAATATGTCTGCCCTTCATTCGACCGAGCCTGGTGGGGCGTTCGCGTCTGCAACAACACATTGCCCTTGGGCTCCGGGTCCCGCTTACGGTGGTGATTGCTCCTGCCGGTTTTGGGAAAACGACCCTGGTGGCGTCCTCTGTGGCTGGTTTTGGGCTGCCCATCACCTGGCTGTCCCTCGATAAAAATGACAACCAGTTAGAGCGGTTCCTGAATTATCTGGTCGCTGCCTTTCAGATGACAAACCCCGGGATTGGAAAAGAAGCTGAACAGCTTCTGGGAGGGATACAGCATGTACCCCCTGACACAGTATTAACCAGTCTCATAAACAACCTTGGCACGCTCCAAAATGACATGATCCTGGTACTGGATGACTACCACTTTATCAGCAGCCAGGATGTGCATGACAAGGTAACGTTTTTGCTCGAACATTGCCCGGGTACTCTTCATCTGGTCATCGCGAGCCGCTCAGATCCCCCATTGCCGCTGGCCCGTTTGCGTGCGCGTGGACAGCTGGTGGAGCTCCGGGCAGCCGATCTGCGTTTTACCACGCCGGAGGCAGCTCAGTTCCTGAATGAGATTATGGATCTCCGTCTGGATATCCCCTGGGTGGAGGCGCTCGAAGAACGTACGGAGGGCTGGATTGCCGGCCTGCAGATGGCAGCTCTTTCGATGCGCGAGCGGGAAGATGTGCGCGGATTTATCGAAGGGTTCTCAGGGACGAACCGCTATATCCTCGATTACCTCCTGGAGGAGGTGCTGGCAAGCCAGCCGCCGGAGGTCAAGCGCTTTCTGCTGTATACATCCATCCTGGAGCGCCTGACAGCCCCCCTTTGCGAAGCGATTCTGGAAGATGGGGTCGGTGACAACATATCGTCCACCCATCAGACCTGCCAGCAGACCCTGGAATATCTTGAACGTGCCAATCTCTTTCTCGTGCCGCTGGATGATGAACGGCAATCCTACCGGTACCATCACCTGTTCGCCGACCTGTTACGGACCCAGCTGCAGAAATCGCTCAGAGATGAAGAGGTTACACGACTACATCTGCGTGCCTCTGAGTGGCACGAACAAAACGGCTCAACCCTTGAGGCAATTCACTACGCCTCCCTTGCTACCGATTTTGAAAGAATCGAGCGGTTGATCGAACAAAATTATACCGATATGTTGAACCGCGGGGAAATGTCCGGGATTCTACGGTTCTGGATGGGTAAACTCGGCAAGGAACTGGTGTATCGGCGGCCCTGGCTGTGTCTCTACCAGGCGTTTAGCCACTCATGGTTTGGCCAGCTGGAAGAAGCCAGCCTGCTGCTGAAAGAGGCCGAAAAGCGTATTCGATCCGAAGAGCCAGGCTCCCATACCCGGTCCATGCTGGGTTATCATGATTACGTCCAGAGCCGGGTGACTGCCATGCGGGGAGATACGCAACGAGCTCTTGAGTTTTGCCTCCGGGCCCGTGAAAACATCCCATCGACTAACCTGGGATTACAAATCGAAGTTGGCATCACGCTTGGCTATGAATACTTCCTGTACGGTGATTTTTTAAGTGCCCGCAGGGTCCTGCAGGAGATGCTCGCTATATGCCGTTCTGTGAAGGCCATTAATAACCCTGTTGCTGCCTATGCCCTCCTGGCAAGGATCCATGTGCTTCAGGGCCGGCTTCACGATGCGTACGATCTGTTCGAAAAGGCTGCAGGAGTCGTCGACGATGCGGGCCGGCAATATCTGGGCGCGGTCAGCCTTGTGGAGGTTGGAATAGCCGCCCTGCTGTGTGAATGGAACGATGTAGAGACTGCTCTCGTTCGTGTAGAGCAAGGGCTGGAATATCTTCCTTCGTGGGGTAAAGCCGACGATTTTGTCCTGGCCTACACCACTCTTTCACGCATCCAGCTTGCTTTGGGAAACATGCTGGAGGCGGCAAGCGCGGTTGAAAAAGCAGACCAGCTGATCCAGGCCTGCGGTGTTTTCTCAGAGGCTCGCAGTGAAGTGGAGACGGCCCGGGTAAAACTGTGGCTGGCACAGGAGGCCTGGCCGGCAATCGAGCGCTGGATGACCGCCCTTGAGAATCGTTTTCCTTCCCACGAACTGCTTAGATATGAAGATGAGTTGACCCGCATCACGCAGGCGCGGGTATTCATTGCCCAGAATAAGCCGGACGATGCCATCCGCTTGTTGTCTTGTTTGGAAGAATCGGCCCGGGCAGGTGGACGGGATGGCAGGCTGATCGAGATCATGATCCTCACAGCGCGGGCGCTGCAGGCGGCAGCAGATCCCAGGCAGGCGGATATCGCCCTGACCAAGAGTCTTACCCTGGCGCAACCAGGTGGGTACACACGGATCTTCCTGGAGGAGGGCAGTCCGCTGCAACGACTGCTCACTCACTGGCTGGCACGTGCCGGCGATAGCTCGCTGCAAAACTACGCCGCTCAATTACTCTCCCAATTCGATCCCGACTTTCATTCGATATCGGGACCACAGAAAAAGGCATCCACATCCGATGCCCTGCTGGATCCATTAAGCCCGCGCGAGCTGGAAGTTCTTCATCTTCTGGCCCTGGGCAGGACCAATCCGGAGATCGCCCGCCAGCTCATCGTGGCACGTGGCACTGTCAAGGCGCATACAGCCAGCATCTATCGAAAGCTGGATGCTAGCAATCGCACCGAGGCGGTCGCGCGGGCCAGGCAGATCGGCATCCTTCCCTAACCCTGATCTACCCTGTAAATAAACCCCGGAATAGGCCCTTTGGCAGATGCGGGCTTCCTTGCTGCGCGCTATCTTATGTACCGATACGAGGAGTTTCCCTATGCCAGAATACTACGAGATCAAGATCAAAGGGCATTTGGACCAGCGCTGGTCGGAATGGTTTGCAGGCCTGACATTGACGCACCTGGAAGGAAGTGAAACCGTTCTTTCCGGTCTGCTGTCTGACCAGGCTGCACTCCATGGTCTGCTCGAGCGCATCCGCGATCTCAACCTGACATTAATTTCAGTGACCTGCCAGGGCCCATCGACCCGGGATGTTGCTCAGGAAAAACAGGGAGAAGAACATGAAAACACTGATCGCCGGTTCAAATAGGAAGGCCGGTGTCGCCTCTGCTCGTGGCAGAGGGTTCCGTGATTGGCAGCGCTGGGCTCCCTACGCGGCAGTGGTATGGTCGCTCCTCTACGCCGCGCTGGGAGTTTACTGGGCGATCGGTGGGCGCGGGTTCCCTTACATCCACGAAACCGAGTCTATCGGTTTGGGGCCACAGCTTGGACGGTTCGGACCGGGCGTGGCCTGGATCGTTGTG
>DATAKV010000150.1:0-1984 GCA_036261375.1 Anaerolineales bacterium | reverse complement strand
CGCTATATGTTCAAGCGCGCCTCGCTCCTTCCGCATGCGTTCATCCCGCTATTTGTCCTGGTTCTTTATTTTATGTACCCGTAGCCGGCGAGGATCGAAACGTAGTCACATCACGTGGATGAATTTCAGGTAGATACAGGTAAAATGGAACTTGCAGGCTGGGACCCTGCCTTGCCATAAAGACACAACGATCGAGTCGAGTGACCTACATGCTCATTGCAAGATTTACCGATGGAGGATGTCATGGACATTAAAGTTACTGGTTTCGAAAAGGCAGAAGTGATCGCAGTCGGCGGCCGGGTAGACAGCATCGAAGCGCCGGGCTTCGAAAAGGCGCTCCAGGATGCCAACCAGCGCGGCAAATACAACCTGGTGATCGATATGAGCGAGCTGGAATACATGTCGAGTGCCGGGTTCCGGGCCCTTGCGGCTGCCCAGCGCAACAGCCAGCGGCACAGGCGCGGCGATGTAGTCCTGGTTCAGGTGCCGGCGCTGGTCCATGAGGCGCTCGATCTTGTGGGCTTTGCCGAACACTTCATGACCTTCGATGATGTGACTTCCGCCCTGGCGTATCTGGAGGACCTGAATGAAGGGAGCGCTTCCACGGGCGCCTATCCTGTTTCTCCCGGACCCGCCTAAGCAACTCTATTGCGCATTGGAGATTTCATTATGACAAACAAGATCCTTGTAACCTATGCCAGCCGTTCAGGCTCCACCGAGGAGATCGCGCAGGCGATCGGCCGGACACTGTCTGAAAGCGGATCGCAGGTCGACATCCTGCCCATGGACAGTGTAAGCGACCTGTCCGCCTACCAGGCTGTGGTGGCCGGCAGCGCGATCCGCAGCTCGAAGTGGCTGCCGGAAGGCGTCCAGTTTATCCAAAAGCATCGCTCTGAGCTGGCACACAAGCGGTTCGCCATGTTCACCGTCTGCATCACCATGGCGATGAAGAATGCCGGCAGCTACCGGTCTGCCGTACAGAACTGGATCGCCCCGGTGCGCTCCATGGTCAGGCCGTTGAGCGAAGGCTTGTTCCCCGGCCGGCTGGATTTCAGCAGGATGCCATTCAACAAAGATACCCTGTTGTTCCGCATTTCGGTCGCCCTGGGGATCCTGCCGCGCGGCGATCAACGTGACTGGGACGCCGTGCGATCCTGGGCGGAAGAATTGAAGCCGATCCTTGGCTAGAGGCGGCCCGCTGCGATCCAACGGAGCGGAATAAGCATTGTCTGCATTTACGCTGCAAAAATTGCTGGATGCCTGCCGCGAGGCGGGCTGTCCCGTTTGCCGGGTGGAACGAGCAGGCGTGGAACGCTACCTGGAAAACCAGTTCTATGAGAACGTCAACTCTCCCCGCTGGCGGGAGCGCCTGCGGACGAGCCTGGGTTTCTGTCACGAGCATGCCTGGCTGGCCGTGGACCGGCGCCTGGGGGATGCGCTGGGGTTTTCCATTCTCTACCGCGACCTGGTGAATACCGTGCTCAAAAAACTGGATGAAGGAGGGACGCCTCCTCGCCCCGGCCGCCACTGGACCTCGCTGCTGCGCCAGGTGCCGGAAGGGATGCGCACCCTGATGGAGAGCATGCTCACGGCGATGACCCCGGCGAAGCGCTGCCCGGCCTGTGAGCATCGGGATGAACTGCGGCATTCGACCCTGACAGTACTGGCAAAGGCTTTGGGGTCGGAGGAAATCACCTTCGCCCTGCAATCCTCCGCGGGTTTGTGCCTGCCTCACTTGATCGGGACCCTGGAACAGGTGCGGGAAGAGTCGCTCTTTGAGCGGCTTCTCTCGATCCACCGTTCGAAGCTGGAGAGCCTGCGGGCGGAAATGGATGAATTCATTCGCAAGAGCGATTACCGGCAGATCGATGCAGGTTTTGGCCCGGAAGGGGATGCCTGGCTGCGGGCGATCGCCCAGCTCACTGGCAGCCGGCCGAGGAACTAGACCCGATTTCATTCTCTCATTTTTTTCGCCGGGGGGCAT
>DATAKV010000122.1:0-12233 GCA_036261375.1 Anaerolineales bacterium | reverse complement strand
ATGAACCGGGTATTCGCCAGCTCGAAAAGTTCCTCAGGGACATGTCCGGGTTGTTGTGATACCAAGGCAAGGGACAACCACCGTTTACGTCCGCGCCGGCTTATGGTTTGCAGGTTATCCAGCACCGATTTCATTTTGTTGATGGACTGTTTCGAAACGAAGGTATGTACCTCTTCGATTACGAGCAATATCTTCGGTCGGGGGACGTCTGTATTTGGAATCGTTTCACCTACGGCCGTCTCAGTGACCTTATTAAACAGGGATTGGAGAACGAAGGCAATTGCTATATTCCTGCTCCTGTCATCTGTCTCAGACACATCCAGGATCGATACCCTTCCGCCAACCATCAATTCGTTTATGGGTAAATAAGGGGTCGTTTCCGTAGGGGTCCAATCAAGCATTCCCGAACGACCAAGGGTATAGAAAAGCTTGTTCCTGAGGGTATTCGCCGTGCTCTTTTCGATCTCACTGAGACGCGTGTAGAAAGCTGAATTGGAGAGGACGCCAATCAGGTTTTCAAGGGTATAAGGATACGTGGGAACAGCCGCCAGTGGGTCGACGGCCACTTCCACACGGGAAGTTTGATTCTGTATGTTTGTTCGCTGGGTTGCTTCAATTGTCCTTTCATACATTCTGAATTCCGGCTCTGAAAACTCCAGAATGTCGGAAACAATCGAGATGTCCAGCTCGGAAATCGGCACTTTGAAGCGGATCGGGTCATCTGCATCCGATGAGCCAGAGCTTGGAACATATACTCTGAAATCATTTATACCTTCCGGGTCAATGGAATAGTTCTCGCGCAGGATGCGATTCATCTCAGGCCGGTTATCTGGTTCATTCATCTTGACGTATTCACCTTCAACGTCAATGACTACACAGGCCCAATTTGCCTGGCTGGCTTCTTCCACCAATACCTGTACAGTATTCGATTTGCCGGAACCCACGGTACCAAAAATACCCACGTTGAGAGGCAGGAAATTCTTGTTTTCGGTATTTTCACGAACCTCGATTCGGTGTTCTTCGTAGCCCATGAGGCTCCCGATTAGCATGTTGCCCTCAATGTCAAGGAGTCTGCTCAGTCTTTCAGGAGGAAAGATGGTAATCGCACTATAAGGTCTTGGACGGGTAAGCGTAGGGATGACACGCTCACCCTGCAGCAATTGTCCCAGAACTTCTATATTACCGAACACATGATACGAGGTTTTGGCCTTGGTACGTGCAGAGGGAAGTTTCGTCGTTTTTTGACTTGAAGAACCAGTCCCAGCCTTCTGAGGGATATGATAGGGTCCTTCAACGATTCGCCCTAAAAATTCGATGTTTTGCTCCGTGTCTTTTATGCCTACATAAACCTCTCTCCGGAAAAGGTTTTGATGGTCTTCCGATATCATTGCCTCCGAAGTTGTGTTATCTGCTGCTTCCCCATCAAAATTCACTTGACCCAGAATGCCGCTGAAAATGGTGCTTTGCAGTGCTTCTTCGACGCTTTTATTGTCCTCGTTCACCTCTGGCTCAAGTGCACTGATGCTGTCAATTCTATTTTCTTGTTGAAGTGCTTGATTATCGTCAGGCATAGTTGTCCTCAAATGATTCCTCAGTGATAAGCCCCGGGCTTTTTGGGTATGGCTTGAAATACCTTAAAAATTATAGCATGGTCTATGAATGGCACCTTTTCAGTTCCATGTTAATTAAAATGAAAGCCCCATCTCAGGAATGGGATGCTGGGAAATCTATCCTGGAAGGATACCTGTAAAACGAAGGATTTTAGGTCAACCCCCGTGGCCGGGAAATATACGGGTGATCTTGTGCTGGTAAATTTTATGCCAGCTTGCACGGGTTGTGGTGTCATCGATGTTCATAAAGGCAGGGTGAAGGTCGCCTGTAAACGCATAGCCTTCGTCGAGGATCAGGGTCACGCTGTCATCGCTGTGACCGGGCGTGTGCAGAAGCTCCCCATTCAGCCCGAGCCCGGCCAGGAATCTACGGCTGTCTTCCAGCTGCAGGTTCAGGTTGTCCGTTTCCTTGACTTCCAGATATGGAAGGGATTTTCCTTTGAAATAGTCACCAAACCTGCGAACGGACTCCACCTGGGTTTCGGGCAGAACGAATTTTGTACCCTGATTCTTCAACTCCTGTACCAGTCCTGCATGATCCGGGTGGAAATGAGTGACGATCAGGTACTTGAACTCACCGATGGAAATCCCTTTCCGCTGCAGCACTTTTTTGAACTGAGACAGGGTTCCTGGCCAGCCGCAGTCTACAAGCAGTTTTCCATTCTCAATATCGATGGCGTAATAGTTTGTGGAGGCATAGCCGACGTTTACGATGTTCATGATGAAGATTCTTCCCACACGTGGGATTAGATGACCTGCACCTCGGTCATCCATTTGACCCAGTGCCAGCCTCTACGGGAGGGAACCACGGCCCGCAGGGGAAACCCATGCGGATGATCCAACACCTGCTCACTGACGTGGGTGGCCAGAAGGATTTCCTGTGCCTGGGCCAGGGTGAAGGGCGCGCTGTATTCCAGGACTCCTCGTAGAATGATTCCCTTTGCCTGCGGGAGAAGCTGAGCCTGTACCAACAATTCGAGCAAGAGGACGCCGCGCCAGGTCTGGACTGTGTACCAGCCGCCCGTGCAGTCGAGAGTGGCAGTCACTTCCGAGGTGGACTGAGCAAGCAAATCCGCATAAGTCCATGCCAGCGGCGTATCGACCGTGCCAGTTACCCGCAGCGACCAGGTTTCGAGATCGAGCCTGACTTTACCCTGGTCAGCGCCGCTTGTGACCGGGTGAGCATTACCGGCAAAGGATCCCTCTTCGCGGGATCCGGTGAAGCGTCTCCGCGTCTTTTCGTTCTGGATGGAACTGGCCAGCGTTTCTGTCAGCCCCCAGCCGGCGACGGCAGCGGCACCTAGGCCCATCAGCTTCAACACCTGTCTGCGCCCGGTGAAGTCCGTCTTTTTGGGCTTGAGCCAGTGACGCCAGGCGTGGATAACGAAGAGAGGAGCCAGTCCCATGGCGATACCCCAGTGCCAGCCGATGCCGCTGTAGCCAAAGCCTGCGATCCAGACGTAATAGGGACCGATCTGCAGCTTCCATACCATCACCAGGGCTGCAATGGTCAACGTTGCCACGGAGAGGAGGAGGGAAATGAGGACCAGGAAACTCCGGTCGAAGCGGCGGTTCAGCCCGCGGCGCAGAGAGCGGACGGCAATGGCAGCTTTCCACGGGAGCAGAACGAGAAGTCCCCAGCCTGCAACTCGATGAACTTCAAACAAGGAGGAGGGAAAAGGCCATAAAAGACCGTATAAACCCGTTATGCCAAGAATACAGAAGAGGATCAGGATGAGAGTATTGATGAAACGCAGGTTCGTGCCGTTCATCAGGGATTCCTTTTTTCTACCGATAAAACTATCTTTTGAGTGTCAGTCATGCTTATAAGCGCAGAGATTGCTTACCTCAAGGTACGCTTCGTGGTCGTCGCTCTCCGTACCCCCGGCTGTGAGCGCCGGGGCAATGAGAGAAATTAACTATATTTCACCACGCGGAATTTTTCTTCGTATCTCGGGTTTTCGTCGGTGCTGTCCTCGGTGCGACGGGACTTCATGCGCTCGATGAATTTGTCCGGTTCGCCGACTTGGGTTTTATGCTGCAGCAATGCTTCCAGCTTGACATTCCAGGTCTCGGTGATGTCGACCACCACGTTGGGCTGCAGGGTGAGCGAGCACCAGACTTCCTTTGGCATATGAGGCAGGTGGCCTTCGATCAGCAGTTCCGGGAAGAAGACTGGGCTTCCGGCCGCTGGAAAGACCGCATCCATCGTTGCCTGGCCGGCGGCGCGGTGATCGGGGTGATTGACCCCGTAGGTTGCGAACAGGGTTTGCGGGTCGCAGGTGACGAGGATGTCCGGTTTGTACTTGCGGATAATGCGGACGATGTCGCGGCGCAAGTCCAGGTCCGGGATGAGATAGCCGTCCGGGCAATCCATAAAGTGAACCGCATCCACACCGATTACCCTTGCCGCAGCGATCTGCTCCTCATGCCGGATGGCGCACAATGCGTCGGGGGTCATGTCCGCGGGTGTGGAGGCATTGAAGCCCTTATCCCCGCAGGTCAGAAGCTGATAGGTGATGTGATGCCCGGCGCGTGACCAGCGGGCGAGGGTCCCGCCGCAGAAGAATTCGGGGTCATCGGGATGGGCAAGGACGACCAGGATATTTTGGGGCGTGTCCCATACATCAGGAAGAGTCATCTTATTCAGTCCAGGCTTTGGTTTCGGTAGTACAGGCGAGCGTTATAAAAAGCAGGGGCGGGAGGTTCCCGCCCACTGTAGGGGTTAATTGTTTTTGTTGCGTGCTTTGCCGCAGGTGCATCCGCCGCTGTCGTGACGGTCGCAGGGGGCCTGCGATTTGCGGCGCAGGGCTTCGAGCTCATCCCAGGGCTGCAGGTCCTCACGGTCGAAGGTCTCCACGAAGCGCTTGCCTTCCTCGTTTTCGATCAGCACCATGACCTTGTTGGTCATCGGCAAGACATCAAGTACCTTGCCTTCGCCCTTGGGGGTGACGACGCGTTTATTGCGCTTCGGAAGCTGCTTGCGGGCTTCGACATACTGCTCATATTCGTAGATGAGACAGCAGCGCAGGCGGCCGCACATGCCGGTAATCTCGTTTGGGGTGAGCGAGATACCCTGGTCTTTGGCCATCTTGATGGAAATCGGGGAAAAATCGGTCAGGAATTTGGAGCAACAGCGCGACTCAAGGCCGCAGGCGCCCATGCCGCCGATGATCTTCGCTACATCGCGCGGGCCGATCTGCCGCATCTCGATCTGGCAGTTCGGGTACAGGTTGTGCATGTCCTTTTTGAGGGACTTCAGGTCGACCTTTTCCTCGCTCTCCGTGCTGAACAGAAAGGCCAGGCGCGAACCGTCAAAGTTGTACTCCGCGGTAACGATCTTCACGCCCTGGAGCTTTAACTCAGAAACCCGGGCGCGGCAGTTGATCATCGCCTCCGTCTGTTTGGACTGCCAGGACTGGAGCAGCAGCAGGTCACGCGGCGTCGCCCGTCTCTCCACAGACCTCCAGCCGCCTTCCGGCTTGTCGGGGGCATCCTTGACGACCTGGACCACCTCTCCCAGGTGTTTGCCCCGGGAGGTATCGACGATCACATGCTCGCCAATGCTCACATCTGGCACGGCGGAGGTATCAAAATGATAGATTTTGCCTACTTTGGTGAAACGTACACCAATAATATTTGGATTCATGGGTCTAATTATACCGTATTGAATATTCCTGTCCGCCAGGATGCCGGACACAGGGGTTTTCCCTCCCAACCTGTAATGAAACAGAACGGCAGTGTGCTTGTACGGAGGAGACTTTTCTCGTATTATTTGTGAGACAATTCGAATTCGAGAAGAGGAGCACCGTCCATGAGCGAGCGCAGGAAGGAACCACGCCGGAAGCTGATGGCGTTTACGCCGGTCTATGATCTGCACCCGAGAACCCTGCTGGGCTATCTTGGCGACCTGACCCTGCGCGGCGCGCTGGTGGTTGGGGACAAGTTGATCACTATCAACAAGGAGACAGAGCTCGAGATCCAGTTCCCCAACGACCTGCCAGACATCCCCCGGCTGCGTGTCGAAATCCCGGCGCGGATCGCCTGGTGCCGTTTTGAGGAGGGGCCGCAGGACTATCATATCGGGGTGGAATTTACCGACGTTTCACCCGACCTTGTCGATCTGATCGAGAATATCCTGGCACGCTATCATTTCCGCCATGTGCTTCCCGATCAGGGGCCCGGACCTGGATAACTCTCAGATCGGAGATTGAATATGAAAGCAAGCTATGTCGCCAGGTCCCTGGCGATGTTTATGGTCTCAATCGTGTTCCTTGTTCTGCTGACCGTGTTCGAGGCATCATTCTCCGGCATGCCGGTGACTGCCGAACGAATTATCAGCGGCCTGGTGCTGGTGCTTCCCGGGATTCTGGGCGTGATCTTCGGACTGTTGAGCCTGCTCCGCAGGGAAAACCGGCCCTGGCTAGCGATCCTGGCCACGCTACTGAACCTGCTCTTCACCTTCTTTCAGGTGAGCATCCTGTCCTTCGCGGGGTAGCGAGTTCGGCTAGGTAATTAGATGGTCGGGGAGGTGGTCGGTGCGGTTGAGATAGGCAATATTGATCTCCTGCTCATGGAAGTCGATGCGGCTGATGGCGCAGTTGTTTAGCACGAACCAGGATTTCAGCCCGTGAGCGGCGTGGCGCCAGGGGGTGTCGAGCAGGGCGAACATCAGATGGACGAAAAAACCACCATGACTGAAAATAGCGACGCGATGTTCCGGTTCCCCTTGCCGGTCAGCGTGGCGGGTAATCAGGTCGGTTGCAAATCGCCTGGCCCGCAGCTGGCATTCCTCTTCCGTTTCAAAAGGACGACTGTTCCACCAGCCTGTTCCATTCAGGTGATCGGGGAGAGTCAGTTCCGGGAAATGCTGCTCGAAGTAGGCGCGAGTCTTGCCGGGCAGCCCCTGGAGTTTCATGTCCCCATCCCGCCCAAAAATGCCGCCGCTCTCGTGGATCTGCTCCCAGGCGGCAAAGGGCAGACCCAGGGCGCGGGCGGTCGGTGCGGCCGTGTGGACGGCGCGCTCCATCAGGCTGGTGTAGATGTGGGTCAGCCCAAAGCCGAAGCGGTTCTGAATGTTCCATCCCCTGGAAGGGGTAGTGGTTTGTGCCTCCCTCAGAAATTCGGATACGTAACAGGCCTGTTCGATGCCGATCTCGGTCAGGGCGGGGTCGGGGCTTTCCTTGTAATCAGAATTGTTCCAATTTGCGTTGTTCTGTGATTGTCCGTGACGGATGAAATAAAGTTGCATATTGAGAGCACCTTGTGTTGGATTTTGTCCGTTCATTATACTTTTATTGAAGGGCAGCACCGGTCAGAGGACTTGACAACCTTGTAGATGCCACTCTGAAACCCTATAATCGGCAGAGCATCCAATGACAAGGAGGTCATCATGAAAGCCGCCGTTTTCTATGACTGTGGGAATGCCAGCCAGGTCCAGATCGCCGATGTGCCTGAGCCGCAGGTAGGACCCGGGCAGACGCTCATCCGTGTCCACGCCAGCGCGTTCAACCATCTGGAGCTATGGGCCCTGCACGGTCCGGCCGACGACAGTTACCGCTTCCCGATGTGGACCGGGTCGGATATCTCGGGCGTGATCGAAGGACTTGCTCCAGATGTTTCGGGCTGGTCGGTGGGCGATGCGGTGGTGGTCAACCCTTCGCTTTCATGTGAAAAATGCCCACGCTGCCTGGAGGGAGAGGTCAGCCAGTGTGACGAGTATGACATCCTGGGAAGTGCAGGCAACGGCGGCAATGCAGAGTACGTACTAGCAAACGCCGACAAGCTCATGCGCATGCCTGATGGATTTGATTTTGTTCTCGCAGCCGCCGCGCCTCTGGCCTACCAGACCGCCTGGCGAGCCCTGACGAAGCGGGCCAGGGTACAAGCCGGGGAAGATGTTTTGGTTTTGGGAGCTAGCGGCGGAGTTGCCGTCGCGGCGATCCAGATCTGCAGGATGCTTGGAGCGCGGGTCATCGCGGTCACCAGCTCAGCGGAGAAAATGGAAAAAGCGCGTGCCATTGGAGCAGATTTTACCTTTGACCGAAAAATATCCAATCCCTTTGATGAAGTGCGGCATCTCACGAATGGCCGCGGTGTGGATCTCGTCGTTGAGAACGTAGGCGCAGCGACCTGGGGTGAGTCCCAGAAAATCCTTCGCAAGGCAGGCCGTATCGTGACCTATGGCCGCACGACGGGCCGCGAGGCGGTCACCAATCTTTCCCTGCTCTTTTGGAACGAACAGACACATATAGGCTCGACCATGGGCAGCCTGAACGATTTCCGTGAAGTGATGGAGAAGGTCTTCAGCGGAAAAATCGTTCCGGTGGTGGACTCTGTGTATCCCCTTGAGCGGGCTCGTGAAGCCTATGAGAGGTATGAGCGCGGTGAACAGTTTGGGAAGATCGTGCTCAACGTGCGTGAGTAACCGATTAAAGAAAAATGACCTGACGCTGTCAGGTCATTTCAGTTTCGGGAAATCTATTCCACAATATTGATCGGCATTTCGTTCCTGGCGCTCAAAGCCGCGACGCTGACCTGGGCGGCGATCTTTTGTGAGATCTCTACCAGCGCAGTTGCCGCGGCCGATTCAGGATGACTGACGACGATCGGTTTCCCGTGATCTCCGCCAATGCGCACATTCTGTTCCATGGGAATTTTGCCGAGGAAGATGGACTGGGTCGCTTCGGCCAGCCGTTCACCACCGCCTGAGCCGAAGATGTCCATGCGTGTGCCATCCGGAAGATCCAGGTAGGACATGTTCTCGATAATGCCCAGGATAGGCACCTCGAGCGTGCGGAACATGTTAAGGCCGCGGCCTGCATCTTCGAGTGAAACCAACTGCGGCAGGGTGACGATCACCGCGCCGCTCAAAGGCAGTGCCTGGGCGAGTGACAGGGCGGCATCGCCTGTCCCGGGAGGCAGGTCTACGATCAGGTAATCGAGCTCTCCCCATTCCACGTCGCCTAAAAACTGGCGGATGGCGGAGTTGAGCATTGGGCCGCGCCAGATCAGCGGCTGGCCGGGTTTGACGAGTAGGCCCATCGAGATCATCTTGATGCCATGGGCCTCGGCGGGGATCAGGCGCTGTCCCTGCGGGGGCGGGAGCTTTTCCACGCCGAGCATGGTGGGGGTGTTGGGCCCGTAGATATCGGCGTCCATCAGTCCGACGCGGGCGCCGCTCTGGGCCAGGGCAACGGCGATGTTGACGGAAACGGTCGACTTGCCGACGCCCCCCTTGCCCGAGCCAACCGCGATGGCATTGCGGATCGGCATATTGACCAGACCGCGCATGCGCCCGTCATTGGGGACATCCGAGTCCATCTTGATATGGACGGTCTTCACGCCTTCCACCGTCATCGCCGCCTGCCGCGATTCCTTTTCGATCTGACCGCGCAGGGGGCAGGCTGGGGTTGTGAGCATCACGGTGAACGATACCTGGTCGCCGTCAATCTCCAATTCCCTGATCATATTCAACGTAACCAGATCCTGGTGTAGTTCAGGTTCCTGGACTTTGCTAAGAGCTGCGAGGATTGCTTCTTTTTTGATTGTCATTAAATGTCCTGTTATTGCAGGGGCGGACAGTTGTCCGCCCCTACGGTCTATGCAGAGGGTGAGGTTGTAGTTGCCGCCGCGCTGGCCGCCTTGGCAGCTTTGGCCGCTTCCTTGGCCTTGCGCTCGGCTTCATTGCGCTCGTAATTCTCGGGCCGAATGGCCTTGTAATAGGAGGCCGGCTTGAGCAGTTTCTCCATATTGTAGACGTTGCGCGAGTAGGAGGCGATCTCGAAATCGTGGTCCATGATGATCGCGTCGAACGGGCAGTACTCCGCGCAGAAACCGCAATTCATGCAGATATCAGCGTCGATGTAGAACTCGGTTGGCTCGGGGATGGGACGTCCCGTGTTCGGATCGTTGGAGCGCACGATCCAGATGCACTGTGGCGGGCACACCTTGGCGCAGATGCCACAGGAGGTACAGCGCACTTCTTTTTTTCCTTCCGGGCCTTCATCGTACACAAGGAAGGGCAGATAACGCGACTCTTCCGGCTGGAGGAGCCGCTCTTCCGGGTATTGAACCGTGAAGATGCCGCGCGTCTTCGAACTCGAGCGATGGGCGACGCCTTCTGGGCTGTTGTAGCGCTTCTTGCCGCGCAGCAGCCAGGAAATGTCATCGAGATAGGTATCCCAGAATCGCTTCCAGGTAACGCTCAGTCCTTTAAGAATACCTTTTCCGTACATAGTTTATTCTCCTGTTAGCGATCCAGCTCGCCCATCACGATATCGAGCATGCCGAGCAGGGCGACGAAGTCCGCGATCTTGGTGCCGATGCACATCTGCTCGAGGGCGGTGATGTTGACGAACGAAGCAGGGCGGACATGGTAGCGCCAGGGATTCGGCTTGCCGGTAGAGACTACGTAGAAGGCCAGCTCACCCTTCGGCGATTCAATGCGCCCATACGACTCACCGGCCGGCACACGGACCTGGTAGGCAGGCTTCTGGGAATTGATCGGACCGGCGGGGATCTGCTTGACGGCCTGTTCCAGGATGCGCAGCGACTGGCGGATCTCATCAATGCGGATCAGGTAGTTATCATACATGTCGCCACTTGGGCGTGTAGCCACATCGAAGTCGAAACGATCGTAGATCGAGTAGGGATCGGCGCGGCGAAGATCGTAGGGCACTCCCGCGGCACGCAGGACAGGACCCGTCACGCCAAACTGGATGGCGGTCTCGCCGTCCAGGACTTTGACGCCCTTCAAACGAGAGACCAGCACTTCGTTCTCGGTCAGCAAACGGTCCATTTCATCGGTCTTGGCCTGCAGGCGGTCGAAGACCAGGTCCTTGATCTTCTGCATCACGTCCTCGGGCACGTCACGGACCACGCCGCCGAAGCGCAGATAGTTACACATCATGCGCGAGCCAGCCACGGCTTCGAAGATATCGAGGATCAACTCACGCTCTTCGAAGGCATACAACGCAGGGGTGTACATCGCGCCCAGGTCGTTGAGCAGCATGCCGATGAAGACAAAGTGGTTCTGGATACGGCTGAGCTCAGCCATGATGACACGGATGTACTCGGCTCGCTCCGCCACAGGGATCTTCATCAGCTTCTCGACCGTGATTGCATACCCCAGGTTGTTGCTCATCGAGTTGAAGTAGTCGAGGCGGTCGGTGAACGGCATGTTCTGCAGGAAGGTGTTGCGCTCGCCGATCTTGTCATGGTTGCGATGCAGGTAGCCGACGACCGGCTTCAGGCCGACAATGGTTTCCCCATCCAGGGTGATGGCTGCGCGGAACACACCATGAGTGGACGGGTGCTGTGGGCCCATGTTGACCACGATACGGTCTGTGGTCATGCCATCTTCGCTCTGCACGGTATAGCGCTTGAGCGAGCTGTAGAGCATCTCGTCCCCTTCGGGGATCCACTTCTCGGGGTCGAAGTTCTCAGGGAACTTCAAATTGTCATTCAGCGGATTTTTTTCCTCGGCCATGAAGAACTTGCCATCCGGCCAGCGGCTCTTGAAGGGTTTGAGGTCCTCTTCATAGAAGGGTTCCTTCCAATCCTTGCGCATGGGATGGCCTTCATAACCCTCCCACATCAGTATGCGGCGCAGGTCAGGGTGGCCCGTAAATTTAATGCCGAACAGGTCCCAGGCTTCGCGTTCCTGCAGGTCGGCGCTGGGATAGATCTCGATCAGGGAGGGGACTTCGATCGGGTCGACGCGCGGCACCTGGACGCGGAAGACCAGCCCAGGTCCGCCGGTGGTCTTGTAGGCGTGGTAAACCACTTCCATCTTCGCATCGGGGAGGTAATCGACGGCGGTGACGGCGGTCAGCAGGTCGAAGCCCAGCTCGTCACGGATGGCAGTGGCCACTTCGACCAGGTTATCCTTTTCGACAATAAAGCCCGAAAATCCCGGGCGCGTATCGGCGGTGACCACGCCGGGGAAACGGGCAGCCAGGTCGGTCGTCTGGGGAGGAAGTGTAACGGTCATCTCTTTATCCTTCCTTCTGGGCAGCCGCTGCGGCTTTGATCTCTTCCTTGCGGCGCGGGTCGATCAGGTCCGGTCCAAGAATGGGAATGGGGACTTCCACACTGTCTGGCCCCTTGCGGTACCAGCGGACCTTCTTGAGCGATTCGCGGTCGATCTTTTCCTGCAGTTTGATCATGCCGGCGATCAACGCCTGCGGGGTCGGAGGGCAGCCAGGGATGTAGACGTCGACCGGCAGGAACTTGTCGATACCGGCAACCACGTTATAGCCTTCCTTGAACGGACCGCCGCCCGAGGCACAGGCGCCCATCGCCACCACATATTTCGGCTCAGGCATCTGGTTGTACAGGCGGATGATGGCGGGCACCATCTTTTTGGTGACCGTGCCGGAGACCAGCATCATGTCGGCCTGGCGCGGGGTGGGGCGCATGACTTCCATGCCAAAGCGGGCCATATCGTAGCGGGATGCCTGGGCGGCGATCATCTCGATCGCGCAGCAGGCCAGCCCGAACATGAGCGGCCAGACGGACGAGCGCCGGCCCCAGTTATAGAGGCGGTCGAGCGTCGTAATGGCTACGGCATTCTGAACATCTTCAGGGATGTCGTATTGGGGCAAACTCAGCTTTTCATTG
>DATAKV010000120.1:0-16743 GCA_036261375.1 Anaerolineales bacterium | reverse complement strand
CGGTCGTTTTGTGCCTCGGTCGCAGACCTTCGGCAAGCGGGACATTTCCGATTTTTCCAAATGAGCGGTAAACCAACAACAGTACCCACTAGGACAGATCCATGGCGGCATTCGCGCCGTTTCTAGCCACGCGGTCAAGCTTGCCCGTCTATAGCCCTCTGGTGCTGTTTCCATGGGCGGCGGATCCGTCGGATCAGGGGTACGGGGGTGGCTCCGTTGTAGGAATATCGGTAGGCGGCCGCGGCGTAGCAGTATCCCTGGGGCGGCTTGTAACCGTTGGCCAGGTCGCGGTGACGGACGGAGTGGTTGTGGATACGGCAACGGTCGGAGAAGGTGTAGTTGTACTCTCGAGGGTGGGAGTCGTTGTGGAGGCTGCTACCGTCGGAGAAAGAGTGCTTGTAAAATCGACGGTGGCAGGCTCTGTCAATGTGATACTGGCTGCGGGAGAAATCCCCATCGAGTTGGTTTTCAACCTGCCCAGCTCCTTGATGATATACGTATATAACTCATCGAAATCCACCAGCCACGTGCGGACCGTGCGATCCGGGCTGGCAGAGAAAATCCACTTGCCATCCGGGCTGAAGGTGGCCCAATGTACGTCGGCCTGGTGGCCTCGAAGGACGGCCACGGGCATGCCACTTGCCGCCTCCCACAAACGGACCGTGCCATCCTCACTTGCCGTGACGATCAGCCGCCCATCGGGGCTGTAGTTGGCGCTCCGGACATCAGACTTGTGTCCCACGAGCCGGAAAGCGAGCTCCAGTGGGTCGACGTTCCACACCTGTGCAACACCTTCGTCGGAAATGCCTGCATCGGCGGCGATGACCAGCTGCCTGCCGTCCGGACTGAAATTGACCACATTGACTTCATTGTCCTTGATGATCGGGATTGTATTCAGCAAATAATGAGTCTTCGCATCCCAGATACGGACCGTACCGTCATCTTCTCCGCCTGCCGTAACGATGCGTGTTCCATCGGGACTAAAGCTGGCATACATGACATCGTCCAGATGGCCTACCAGCGGAGGCAGAATTTCCTCCCGGGTCCGTGTATCCCACACTTGAGCGAAGTCATCCTCTGCGGCCGTGACGAACTGGCTTCCATCCAGGCTGAAGTTCACCGAGAACGCTTCTCCCGGAAGCTGGTCGAGTTCTTCGCCGGTCACAGCATCCCACACGCGGACCGTCTCATCACCGCTGCCGGTGACGATCAGTGTCCCATCGGGGCTGAAGGCGGCGTAATGCACTCCATCTTCGTGCCCTTCGAGGGCAAACAGCTGTTGGCGCCTGGCGGCATCCCAGACCCAGGCTGTCCCATCTGCGCTGGCAGTGACAAACTGCGTTCCATCTTTATTAAAGTTGATAGAATTGATGCCCCCAGCCTGGCCGATGAAGGAGAGCGAGCCCGCGATGCGAAAGGTTTCCCTTAAGATTACAGTTGAATCGTTGCTGGCCGTCGCGATCCACCGCCCGTCCGGGCTGATGCTTCCCCAGCGGATCTCGTCGGTATGTCCGGGGAAAACGGCAAATAAGGTTCCCTCGGACGCGTTCCACAGCCGAACCAGATGGTCCGCGCTGGTGGTAATGATGAAGCTTCCATCGGGACTGAAATCGGCTGAGGTGACATCCCCATTGTGAGGGACAAGGAAGGCCAGGGTGTCGCCGGTCTCTGCATCCCAGAGCCTGGCTGTACGATCCGTGCCGGCGGTAACAATCCGTGTGCCGTCCGGGCTGAAGGCGGCATAGGTCACTTCACCTGTGTGTCCTTCCAGCTTCAACGTTTCCGTTCCACTGAGTTCCCATAGCCGTGCCGTTCCATCGTTGCTGGCGGTTACGATGCGGCTCCCATCGGGACTAAAGTCGGCATACCTGACCGGACCTGTATGGCCCTCGAACGTACTTATTTTTGTGCCACTATGGACATTCCACAGGATGGCCGTCGTGTCACGACTGGCTGTCACGATGAGACTGTTATCCGGGCTAAAGACGGCAGATATTACCCTCATTTCATGAGCCGGGATGATCTGGATATTTGTTCCATTTTGAGCGTCCCAAATCCCTACCGGGCCTGCTGCGCTGGCCGTCACAATGCGCGTGCTATCGCTGCTGAAGGCAGCAAATGTGATATCGGTTTCAGGATCTTCGAGCCGAAACAATTCCTGGCCGTTCCTCACATCCCAGAGGCGGGCCGTCCCGTCTGAACCAACAGTGACCATCCGGTCACCGTCCGGGCTGAAATTAACCACTCTAACTTGATCTTCGGCAAGGCGGAAGATTCTTTCCGGGAGAGGCAGCGAAAGCGCGGTATAGAGCGCGCTCCTGCTCTCATAGGTATTCGCGGTCCGGTAAGACTGTGCAGCGTTCTCATAAGCCGGAATGACTTCACCCAGGTTCTTATTGAGTTCAGCCTTGGCAGCAAGCTCTGCTGCAACCGCAATGCTTGCTATCCTCTGATTGCTCGCCGCAGCCACATTCCGTTGAATGGCAAACGCGGCCATCGCAGTAAGCCCGAGCAAGATGGCCGCCGCAATGCCCATCCTGCGCATTCGCTTTTGACGCGTTGCCACAGCCACACTCTCCCCTAAGAGTGCGGCTGCATCTTCGGATAGATTGAGCCACCTGCGCTGAGGCAGGATGATCGCCAGCTCCTCGGGGCTGAGCAAGAGCTTTTCCCGCTTGTAGAAAGGTAACTTTTGATTGAGCAGCTCCTGGGCAGCTTTGCGGGCCTGGACTTCCGGATCGATCTCAATTTCCTCCAGGAGGTAATCATGGGCAAGCTCATAGGCAACGACACTATTCAGCTTGTCCACCATGAACTCTTCCACCCGCAGCAGACGGCTGTCAATCAACTGGTTCAGTACCTGGTCGATCATCGGCTGCGGATAGTTCCAGGCCAGCAGCTCTGCCGTCAAATCTTCGCGCGTACGTAAGGCGCGTCGCTTCTCAGAAGTGACCAGCGCCTCGAGCAATCGACGGGCAGGTGCACGCAGCTCAGAAGGGACATCGCGACTCAGGACGCGGTATAAATGGTCACGCAGGATGCCCTTTGCCTGACCTGCCTCGTCGTACATGGCCTGAGTGATCTTTGACTTTCCATCCAGGGAATCAAACAGCATGGAGCACACCAGCTGCAGGTGCGGCGGTGTAATTTCGTCTTTTCCCAGATCATCCAGTAAGCGATCGACGAGTGCAGGCTCGTAACGCACGTGGCGCCGCCGTGCTGGCTGGGCTATCACCTCGACGGCTTCCTCACGCGACAGCGGGCGCAGGAGAAACTCATTCGCGTACGGGTTACGGATACTCGGCCGGAACGTTCCTAACCGCCCAAACCATTCATCGCGCAGCGCGATGATCCAGCGAACCGGAAGCAGATCATCATCCAGGCAGGAGCACAGCTGGTCGATAAACTCCTTGCGATCTCCTTCGCTCTGCACCGTAAACAGTTCTTCAAACTGATCGATAATCACAACGAATTGCCGTCCGCTGATCAAAGCCGTTGCCCGGCGCAGAAAGTCATGCAGGGGCATACTGGCGAGATTCGGGGTATCACCCAGGTTGACGAGCAATGCCTGCTTGATCGCCAGGTGCACCGGAGTTGCGTAAGGCCGCACGTAGAGCGGTAGATGGCCGTCGGCCAGGAGGCGGGGAATAATTCCTGCCTTGAGCAGACTGGTTTTGCCGGCACCGCTCCCGGCATGCAGCACGGTCAGCTGATCCCGATTGAGATGCGCGAGAAGCTCCTGGATAGCTGTAGAGCGCCCATAGAAAAGAGCCGTATCCTGAATGTCGAACTCCAGTAATGCCTTGTAAGGATTGCCAGCACCCGGGTCGTCCTGGGCCTTGGTGGCCTGATTTTCCAGGCGATGTACATAATCCGTGAGTGCCTGGGCAAGCTGCTTGCTCTCAAATTTCTCAGCCTGCTTCCTGGTTTCGATCTGAGTGAGCGCTCGTTCAACTTTATTGTAAATAACACTCGCCCCTGCGCCAATCGCAGCGACACTCCCCGCTATATCCCCGCTCTGAATCTTATCCCCGCCTACCTGATTGCTGGGGATTTTTGGTTGGTCATCTGGATCTGATCGAGATTTCATAAAAGAAACCGCCCTTTTAAGGAAGAGGACTACGATTTATCGAAACACGCAGACTGTACGCCTTAGGGTAACTCTTCCTTCACCCTCTGGGCAATCTTTCGAATTGCCATGGATATTCCTGCAATAGGACTTGTCAGCGTGGCCAACGTAACATCGACAATATCTGGAGCCATTGCGGCCAGGTTGCGTAACCAGCGCTCGACCTTTACCGGTTTCGCTTCCTCACCCCTGGCAACCTCACTCTCGATTCGTTTGACCTGATCCGTAATTTCCTCTTTTTCTACCTCTGGATCAGGTGAGCGCGCCTCAATTTTTTGATAAATAGCTGAAAATAACTCAGAGAGTTCCTTAGAACCAATTCCGGACTGGACAGTGGCCTGGGCACCCCGGCCGATGGCTACCCCCTGGCTGCCGGAGATCTTACCAACAGAGATTTTGTCCCCCCCAACCTGGTCGCCATGCACCTTTTCTGCTCGACCTGCTCTTTTTCCCTTTTGGGCGAAGGAAACGCCATGCTTTTTGATCCCATCGTTCATATCTGGATCTCTGCCTTACCGGAAGCATAATTGTTTTCTCAACAGGGGAATGCACACAGCGACGCGTATGAGAAACTATTTGGATAAATTAGATATAAATGATAATAGCTCAGAATTAACAAATATGCAAGCTTGTGAAGAAGAGGACAATCTCGTTTCCATAAGGAACCACTGCCTGGCTCCTTGCCCGGCATGGGTCTTTGCGCAGCATCCCCTTTGGGGCGACCCCGCCGAGACACTCCTGATTTTCTCAAATTGCCGGTAAACGGACCATACATTCCATCGTCGCGCCCGCGCAAATATCTTGTCACAAAACTTTATATCCCCCCCTCCACCGGAAGCGGACCTCCGGTCCGTGCTCGCCTGGTCGAGCGATCCCCTCACTATACGACTGCCATACCCAGCTCCGGCCAAAACGAGCCCAATCCGCTGAAGCATCCAGTCCGTATATATATCCAGACAACCGCGCGGCGGTTGGAAGGCTTTTCGAGGAGATTGGAGGCAGAGCATGATCCGTATCGTTCCTTTGTTGCGCACAACCTGGGTCGCGGCGGCGATCCTCGCTGTGCTGGTCTCGTTCTTCGGCACTTCCCCGGCGTTGGCTGCCCGGGACCGTAAGCCACCGACCAAGCCCGCCAACCTGCGGATGACGTCCCTGACGCCGCACAAGGTGACGCTGGCCTGGGACCCGTCCACGGATAACTCGGGCACCTTTACCTACAGGGTCTTTGTGAGCTGGGGCTCCACCACCACTTTGCCCCAGACGCAAACGACCTACAGCGTGGGCCTGGTGCCGGCCACTACCTACTCGTTCTATGTCTACGCCGTCGATGGGTCGGGCAACGTATCGCAGAGGAGCAACACGCTGACCGTGACGACACCGCCTGACACGACGGCACCCAGCGCGCCGGCCGTCTCGCTGGCCGGGGTGAACCCGACCGAAGTGTCACTGACGTGGACCGCCTCCAGCGACGACGGGCTTCACATCCGTTACCAGGTGCTGGTGAACGGCAGTCAGAGCGGCGTGGAGACCTTGAACGGGTTGGCAGCGGTCGTCCATGGTCTGACCCCCGAGACCACGTATCAGATCAGCGTCCAGGCCAGCGACCTGTACGGGGGCAACCTGGCGCCGCCCAGCAACGTCCTCACAGTGACGACCCCGGCCGTCAGCGCGGCGGACACAGAGCCGCCTTCCACGCCCGGCTGCTGCTGGGGTGGGGATGTCGGTGGTTTGGAATTGAACATATTCTGGGGACATTCCTTCGACAACCAGACGGCCCAGGCGTCAATCATGTATGAGGTCTACCTGAATGGCGTCCTGGACCATGCCACAACCGGCGATCGAGCCGTCGTATACGTTACCCAGACGGGTGACAACACGATCACGCTGATCGCGGTCGACGGGGCCGGCAACCGGTCGGAGTCTTCCTCGGCCACGTTCTTCGTCCAATAGATCGGACCGATGGGGAATGGCTGCCCGGCCGGGCCCCTTAAAGTAGACGACCTCCCTTCCCGGAACCGGGAAGGGAGGTTTCTTTTGAGTGACCGGCGAACCTGTAGGACGACCGCCTGTCACAAATCTCTCAGACCTGCGATCGCTTTCCGGTCCGCGCCTGGTGAGGAGAGGCTGCGAGCGTTACGCTCCGCTCACGCTCGGGATGCCGAGGGCGGCCGCGATCTCCTGCAGTGCAGCCGTCTCAGCCTCGCTCACCCGTTCTCCGCCGATCCCGAAGAAGCCGCCTTCCCTGGCGGCGTTGGCGCTGCTCTGGGCAGACTGGTAGACCCATTGTTTATACTGGTCCGCATCGGCCGGCGCCTTTTGCGAGAGCAGGGCAGAAACCTCGCGGCAGACCTGCAGGCACTGGGCCTTCAGCTCGGCCGGGTCGCTGCCCGGCTTCAGCGGCGGCTCGAGTCTTTCTCTTTTCTCAGCTCTTTCGCGCATGTCGGCGGCGACCGCGTCGATCAGCTCATTCCCGCTGCTCGTTTTGAGCGCATCGAGGACCCCTTTGGTAGAGGCCATCATCTCCTGCGCAAGGCCCAGCGGGCCGCTGGGGCTGGCCAGCGCCAGGTAAAGCGCGGCCACCTGCGGCAGGCTGAGGATCCGCTGCCATTCTTCGGACGTAAAATCGGCTGTCTTTGCCATCGTTTGTACCTCCTGGAGTAGTTAGCGACCAGAACCTGGCTCCCCCGGCCGATGAGCACCTCGCCCCGCTGGATCTACAATGAAACCCTGTCTTGTCTGCCAGGGTCATTATACGCCGAATCGAACAGCTGCCGCACAGTCCCGGCGGGGTATGCGTCCGGATTCCGGCCAGCGGGAAGGGCGGGCAAAGCTGGACCAGCCGTTTCCGGAAACTGTGTTATAGTAAATAAGACAAACCAAGTCCGGTTTCAAGATCCTGATACAGGCTACCCCAGAGCCGTCTGCGTCAATGCAGATGGCTTTTTCTGTATATGGTCTTGTTTTTCCCTGTTCCTGGTTTTGGCGACCGCGATACAGAGCAAGTGGGGACTGGCAGTGTTCCGGGTTGGCTCACAGGGGGTCCGTTTGGACAGGAAGCCAGCATCTCTGGATTGGTTTGCGGGTTTGTCTCGTTAATCCTTTTTTACGGATGGACGCCGCGAAAGGGATGTGCAGCGGTCTCGTGATCGGCCACAGAGTGGTTCTTGCGTTTCTCATATCACACATGAAAGTCGTACCATCAATGGAGCAACAATGAAAACCAATCGATCTTCCCCCCGTTTCCTGCTTCTGTGGGTCCTGGCCTTTCTCAGCTTTCCCATCGCGGGTCTGCTCGCCAATTTGATGGGGGCCGTGACCACGCCGGGGATCGCCCTCCTTGCGGGCCTGATCGCCGGCGGGACCCTGGGGCTGGTCCAGTGGCTCGTCCTGCGATCGCAGCTCGCCCTCTCGCGCTGGTGGATCCTGGCGACGGCAATTGGCATGGCGGCCGGGCTCGCACTCGGCACGGCATTCCTGGGGAGCGAGACCGCCGGAGGGCCGCTGCTGTGGCGGGCTGCCATCACGGGCCTGTGTATTGGCGCGGCCCAGTGGCTCCTCCTGCGGCAGGTCCTGCCCCAATCGATCGTCTGGATCGGGGTCATCACCCTCGGCTGGACGCTGGGCTGGTTCATCACGCGCGGCGCGGGCATCGACTTGAGCTACAAGTGGGCGGTGTTTGGCGCCTCCGGTGCCCTGACGTTCCAGGTGCTGACCGGGCTGGCGCTTTATTTCCTGCTGCGCCCGGCCGCGGGGCTTAGACGATGACCCCTGCCACCGTCACCGGCCTGCTGCTCATCCTGGTCCCGGTTGCCTTCAATGTGACGTTCTTTATGCTGCAAAAGGCGTTCGAGTATCCCGATATCCTGCGCAAGCCCACCGATACCATCCTGCGGCGCTTCCAGCAGGGAGGCAGATCCCTGCGCCGGATGTGGTATGCCTTCACATTTTCGGCCGTGCTGTTCACCCCCGTCCCGGTGCTGGTGCAGCAGCTCTTCCAGCCGGACGTCCCCTGGTACCTGCCCGCCGGCACAACGCTGGGCGTCCTGGCAGGCGCCGTCCAGTTCCTGGGGCTCATCCGCTGGCCGTTCCTCGTCCCCACCCTGGCCGAGATGTACACCCGGCCCAAAGCAAGCCAGGCCACCCGGGAGGCCGTGGAAGTCGTCTTCCAGGCGTTCCACCGCTACGTGGGAGTCGCAATTGGGGAACACCTTGGATACATCTTTACCAGTTTATGGACGATCCTGCTCTGCATCGCGATCCTGCAGACGGGTCTCGTGAGCCCGTTATTCGGCTGGCTGGGGATCCTCCCGGCCCTGGGCGTGCTGGCGGGCGTCTTCGAAGAAACAGGCTTCAAATCGGCCGGCGCGATCAACGCGATCAGCTATATCCTGTGGTCCCTCTGGCTGGTCGCCCTCGGGATTGCAGTGCTGCTGTAGTGTGTGTTGCCCTTATATTATACAAACAAAGGAAAAACGATGATGACTACCCTAGAAACTATGAACTCACCGAAACGTCTGGCACGGATTGCCGGGCTGCTCTATCTGCTTGTGGGCATCTTTGGCGGGCTGGCGGTCGGCTATGTCACGCCGAAGGTGTATGCGGCGGGCGACGCCGCCGCCACGGCCGAGAACCTCCAGGCCAACGCGGGGCTTGTGCTCTTCGGCGTCATGGCCGACCTGCTGCAGGCGACCGTCTTTATCTTCCTGGCGCTGGCCCTGTACGCGCTGCTCAAGGATGTGAACAGGAATGCGGCCCGCGCCATGGTCTTCCTTGTCGCCATCGCAACGGCCATCATGTGCCTCAACGAGATCTTCCAGTTTTCCGCCTTGCAGGTGGCAGGTGACGCGTCGTATGAGTCCGCTTTCGGCGCGGCGGGCTCGCAGGCCCTGGTGATGCTCCTGATGGACATGCATCATTATGGCTTCCTTATCGCCCAGATCTTCTTTGCCCTGTGGCTGGTGCCCCTGGGGCTTCTCGCCTACCGGTCCGGGATGTTCCCCCGGGCGCTGGGCATTGTGCTGGTGGTGGCCGGCGTGTCCTACCTGGTGGATATGATCGCGGCGTTCGTGTTCCCCGAGATCGGCGCGGCGATCCACGGCTTCCTGGCGATCCCCCCCACCATCGCCGAAGTCTGGACACTCGTCTATCTGCTCGTGGTCGGTGTGAAGACTGTGAAGCCGGCCGAGCCTGCCTTGGCAGCAACAACCGCCGGAGCATAACGACAAGGAACAGCATCCTGTTCATTGCCATTGCGCCATAGAACTTCAATGAGGAGACGTACAATGAAAATCACTGCTCAATCACCGGCCAGACCCGTGGAACCGCAGACCGCGCGGTCTGGGAGCCGTATCGGCTTCTGGCTCAAGCGCAGCGCGCTGTGGCTGGTCTTAGGCATCCTCGGTCTCGCCGCGCTGGGCGCGGTCTATCAAACGATCGCCAGTGCCATGGACAGGCGCGCCCTGCCCGCCCCCGGGCAGAGGGTCGATGTGGGCGGCTTCAGCCTGCATCTGTACTGCACAGGTGAGAACACGGAGGGGCGCCCCACCGTCATTTTAGAATCCGGTCTGGGCGGCACCTCCTCCTCCTGGGGCTGGATCCAGCCATCCGTCGCCAAAACAACCCGCGTGTGCGCCTACGACCGCGCCGGCATGGGTTGGAGTGACTCCAGCCCGGCGCCGCGAGATGTGCAGAACATCGCGACCGAGCTGCACACCCTGCTTCAGAACGCCCAGATCCCGGGACCGTATGTCCTGGCCGGCTGGTCGTATGGAGGGATGTATGTGCGCCAGTACGCCGGCCAGTATCCCGATGAAGTGGCGGGCATGGTACTGCTCGACAGCTCCTCGCCCGAGCAGTGCACCAGCACACCGGACACGCAAGCCCAGTGCGATACCATGGCTATGACCTTCACGGTAGCGCCCATTCTGGCAAGGCTGGGTGTCCTGCGCGTGATGGGGCTTTACCAGCCCGCGTCCGGTTTGCCAAGCCCGCAAAACGAGGAGCTGCTCGCCTCGTCTTCGGCAACAAAAGACTGGGATACACAGAGTGCCGAATTCTTTGCTTCCCCGTCTACCCGAGGGCAGGGACTTAATTCAGAGTCACTGGGTGACATCCCTCTGTTCGTACTCACCGCAACCGGTCATGATTTTGAGCAGCTCTGGCAGGGCTGGCAAACTGAGTTCACCAGCCTCTCAACGAACAGCATCCAGCGAGTGCTGTCAGATGCAACACACGGCTCCCTCCTGTACGATTCAGCGCATGCCCAGGTGAGCGCCGAGGCCATCCTGCAGGTCGTGGAAGCGGCCCGCACGGGTGCGGCTTTGAAATAAGCCACCGGCAAAAGGAAACCAAAGCAAGGAAATGCGAGGCTCTTAATGGGACAGCTTCTCACGGCTAAATTCTTTATTCCCGCCAGCAGGCAGGTGCTGGTTCCGCGCGCCCGCCTGCTGGCGCGCTTGAACGAGGGCATGCATGGTAAGCTCACCCTCCTTTCTGCCCCGGCGGGCTCGGGGAAAACCACCCTGGTCAGTGAATGGCTTGCCGCAATCCACGAGATGCCCGGGCGATCCGCGGCGTGGTTGTCGCTGGACGATGGAGACCGTGATCCTGCTCGTTTTCTATCGTACATCATCGCCGCATTACAGACGGTGGCGCCAGCGATCGGAGAAGAGATCGCGGCCGCCCTCCAATCCCCAAAGCTGCCACCGATAGAGACACATCTGATGGCCCTGCTGAATGAAATCAGCAGGCTGCCTGGCAAACTTGTCCTCGTCCTGGACGACTATCACCTGGTGGATGCCAGGCCGGTCGATGATGCCCTGCGTTTTATGCTCGAACACCTGCCGGCCCAGCTGCACCTGGTCATCACGACCCGTGAGGATCCAAACCTCCCCCTGGCCCGGCTGCGGGCCCGCAACCAATTGAATGAACGGCGCGCCGCCGACCTGCGTTTTACAAATGCAGAAGCCGCCGAATTTCTGAATCAGGGAATGGGGCTTCATCTCTCGGAGGGCGATGTCGCAGCCCTGGAAGCTCGCACCGAAGGCTGGATTGCGGGGCTGCAATTGGCTGCGCTTTCGCTGCAGGGACATCAGGATGCCACCCGCTTCATCAAATCCTTCACGGGCAACCACCATTTCATTATCGATTATCTTCTTCAGGAAGTCCTTCAGCAGCAACCCGAAAGCGTCCAAAACTTCCTGCTGCGCACATCGATCCTCGACCGTCTAAGTGGGCCTTTGTGCGATGCCCTCCTGCTCGATCCCATGACGCCGGGGCAGAAGACCCTGGAATATCTCGAACACGCCAACCTGTTCATCGTTCCCCTGGACAACGAGCGCCGCTGGTACCGCTATCACCATCTCTTTGCCGAATTGCTGCGGCAGCGCCTGCACCAAAGCACGGAAGGTCCCACAGGAGAGGCAACCGGGACCCTTGCCGAATTACAGAGGCGTGCCAGCCAATGGTACGAGGACAATGGATTCGAGATCGATGCGTTTCGCCATGCGGCGGCGACAGGCGATCTCGAGCGCACCGAGCGCCTCATCGAAGGAAACGGGGTGCCCCTCCATTTCCGCGGCGCCGGAGACCCGGTCGTACACTGGCTGGAAACACTGCCTGTATCCGTGCTGAATGCCAGACCTTCCTTTTGGATCACCTATGCCTCGGCTTTGATGATGACCGGGCGGCCCACCGCCGTTGAAGAGAAACTACAAGCTGCAGAGGAAGCCATATCTGCCTCCCTCCAGGAATCTCTACCCGACAACAGAACCCGGGATCTGATCGGGCGCATTGCGTCCATGCGGGCCACACTGGCTGTCATGCAGCACGATGTAGAAACCCTGATCCGCCAGTCTCGCCGGGCGCTGGAGTATTTGGGTCCCGACAACCTGCCTCTCCGCACGGCTGCTCACTGGTCGCTGGGGTATGCCTACCAGCTCCAGGGAGACCGTGACGCAGCCGGTCAGGCCTATGCCGAAGTCATACACATCAGCAAAACGTTTGGGCCCTCCATCTATACCACAGCGGCAACAGTCAATCTCGGCCAGGTGCAGGAAGCCGATAACCAGCTATCCCTGGCGGCAGAGACCTACAACCAGGCGATCCTTCTGGCAGGTACGCCGCCGCGTCCGATCGCCTGCGAAGCGCAGCTTGGTCTGGCCCGTATACACTACCAGTGGAACGATCTGGATGCTGCGGAAGAGCACGTGCAGCAGTGTATTCTGCTGACACGCCAGATGGATAGCGTCGAGACCTTCGCTGGCGGGGGCGTGTTTCTCGCCCACCTGAAACTATCCCGTGGGGATGTGTCCGGCGCGGTCGCCGTCCTGGAGGAGGCTGAGACGTTCGTGCTCAAGAATCACTTCATGTTCCGGCTGCCGGATGTACATTCCGCACAGGTGCTTACGCTGCTGCACCAGGGCGACCTGGCAGAAGCCGCGCAGCTCGCTGAAACCAGTAACCTGCCTCTCAGCCTGGCCCGTGTCCGCCTGGCCCAGGGAGACCCGGCCGCGGCGCTGGAGCTGCTGGAGCCGGTGCGCCGGCAGGCCGAAGACAGAGCCTGGCAAAACGAACGGCTCAAGGTGGCAATCCTGCAGGCGCTTGCCCTCCAGGCGCTGGGTGCAAAGGACAAAGCTGTACAACAGCTGGGGGATGCGCTCAGCCTGGCAGAGCCCGGCGGCTTCATCCGCATTTTTGTCGATGAAGGTCCGCATATGCTGGCTTTGCTGCGAGAGTGCGCGAAACAAGGAGTTTCACCCAGGTATGCTCATCTGTTAATAGCAGCTTTTGGGGGCGCTGAAGGCAAAACCTCTGATCCTCAGCGTTTGGTCGAGCCATTGAGCGAGCGTGAGCTTGAAGTGCTCAAAATGCTCAGGACCGAATTGAACGGCCCGGAAATTGCCCGCGGGCTGATGGTGTCCCTGAACACCATGCGTACTCACACCAGGAACATCTATACCAAGCTGGGGGTGAACAATCGCCGGGCGGCTGCCCGGCGGGCTGAGGAGCTTCATCTGGTCTAACGAACATGCAAACACCAGCTTCCGTCCTGGCAGGATCCCTGACCCCCTGCCGGGACTTTTTATTTCCCGCGCAGCATCCTGGCCCATAAATCATCACCTCGATCATCAGAAATGGTGATGACACCTCACCCTGTTCGTCTGTATGATGGTGGAAATACAGAAACAGTACAGCAAAGAGGAGGCTTATCCGCATATGAGCAGAAGGCAGCAGGCACAGAATGAGTGAAACACATTCGTCAACCGGGGATCAGAACGAGCCCGGATATTATGAAATTCGCATCAAGGGACACCTTGACGATCAGTGGACAGGCTGGTTCGAGGGACTCACCCTGACGTTCGAAGAAACGGGCGATACGCTTCTCACCGGCAGGGTGGCCGACCAGGCTGCGCTGCAGGGTCTGCTAAAAAAAGTGCGTGATCTTGGAATGCCCCTGGTCTCGGTCAACCCGGTCCATCCCGGCCAGGCGAATGAGGCGGATGGCAAACAGTAAATGGAGGCAAGCTGCATGGAAAGGAGGTGTCTACTAAAAGGATAGCAATAGCAAAAAAGCATTAGCCGTACTATTTATTTCAAATACAACTTAGAGGAGAAGACAAGATGACTGCAAACGAAAACATTAAATCGAACAAAATGACAACCCGGGCCTATGACAACCGGGATGGGGAAGCGGTGAAAAAGAATCTGTCGGCAGGTTCCCGCATGAAGTACTCGCGGTGGATCGGCGCGCTGTTCCTGGCGGGGTTTCTCACGTACGGAATTGGCTTCGGCCTGGTGACTTCCGTGATCGGCGCTCCGGACCTGCTTGCGGCGGTCTCTACACAACAGACCACTTTGATCCTTGGAGCCTTCCTGATGCTGCTGAACACCGTGGTGGATGTGGGCAAGGGTGTCCTCTTCTTCCCGATCCTGGAGAGCCATGGCAAGAGGACCGCGCTGACCTACCTGTCTGCGCTGATCGTCCAGGTGGTCATGCTGGATATCGGGGTGCTCTGCCTGTTGATGATCGCTCCCCTGAGCCAGTTTACCGGTCAGGGCTGGGCAGAAGGCCTGGGCTCGCTCCTGACCCAGTCAAACGCCATGGCGTACCAGATCGGCCAGGCGACCCTCGCCTTCGGCGGCATCTTCATGACTTCGCTGCTGTACCGCACCCGGCTGGTCCCCCGTCCCCTGGCGGCTCTGGGCGTCATTGGCTACATCGTTCACGTGCTGGGAGCCATCGCCGAGATCTTCGGGATCCATATCAGCCTCGTCCTCCTGGTCCCCGGCATGATCTTTGAACTGGCGCTGCCGGTCTGGCTCATCATCAAGGGCTTCCAGCCCGAAGCGTACAGCGGACGTGCAGAAGCCGCCACGGCCTCCGACGTCCGCCCGGCCCCAGCCATGCTGTAGAGGAAACTCTTCTCCGAGACGTCAAAGTCAACAGTGACGGAGGTCTCGGAGAAGAGGGGCACCGATATCGCACAGAAAAATCCACTACCTTTAAACCTGACGATAACACCTTGCATTAGAAAGGCATACTCAAATGAAAGCGATCGTGTATACCAAATTCGGACCACCCGATGTTCTTGAGCTCAAAGCGGTAACAAAACCTGTCCCCAGAGACGATGAAGTCCTCATCAGGATCCATGCGACCACAGTCGCAGCAGAGGATCCGGGCATGCGGCGTTCCCCGGGGCTCAATGGTCTTCTGAAACCGAAGAAGCCCACCCTGGGGTTCTATCTGGCAGGGCAGGTTGAAAGCGTGGGAAAAGACGTGAAACGGTTCAGGAAGGGGGATCGCGTGTACGGAAACACTGGAATGGGGCTGTTAGGCACCTATATCGAGTACAAAACGATGCCTGAATCGGCGCCGCTGGTCAGCATGCCGACCAACATGACCTATGAGCAAGCTGCATCTGTCCCCAACGGGGCATTAACAGCAGTGCCTTTCCTCCGGGATAAAGGAAACATACGGAGCGGGCAGAATGTTTTGATTTATGGCGCTTCCGGGGCCGTGGGTACTTCTGCGGTACAGATCGCCCGGTCGTACGGGGCTAAGGTCACAGCGGTGTGCAGTACGGCGAACGTAGAAATGGTGAAAGCTCTGGGAGCAGACCAGGTCATTGATTACACCAAAGAAGACTTTACTACGAACGGCCAGACCTACGACATCATTTTTGACACCGTTGGCAAGAGTTCATTCAGGCGCTGCAAAGGTTCGCTGAGCGAAAACGGGATCTTTCTTACAACGGTCCCTTCTCCGGCGACTTTTCTGCAAGTCCTGTGGACTTCAAAGATGGGTCGTAAGAAGGTCAAGATTGCTGCTACGGGTTTGCGGTCGGCAGGCGCAAAGAGGCAAGATCTCGTCTTCATCACAGAGCTGATCGAGGCGGGAAAACTAAAGGCCGTCATCGATCGCTGCTATCCCCTGGAGCAGATTGCCGAGGCGCACCGCTACGTGGAAACAGGGCGCAAGAGGGGCAATGTCGTCATCACCTTACTCTAGGCCAGAAGAAGACTCGAGGAAATCATGATAGCGAAAACCATGCAGGGAAAGATCTGCCTGATCACCGGCGGCACCAATGGGATCGGGAAAAGCACTGCGCAGGCACTCGCCGGGATGGGTGCAACGGTCGTGATCACGGGGCGCAACGCGGCGAAGACCGCCCGGGTCGTCGAAGAGATCCGCGCCGGGAGTGGAAACGAAAAGGTGGACTCGCTTTTAGCCGACCTATCCTCGCAGCAGGAAGTCCGGCGGCTGGCGAGTGAGTTCAGGCAAAAATACGGGAGCCTGCATGTCCTGATTAATAATGCCGGTGCGGCGTTCATGCAGCGCCAGCTCAGTGTGGACGGCATTGAAATGACATTCGCCCTCAATCACCTGGCTTACTTCCTGCTCACGAATTTGCTGCTGGATACCCTGAAAGCCAGTGCCCCGGCCCGGATCATCAATGTCTCGTCGGGTGCGCACACCTCCGGCAAGATCGAGTTCGACAACCTGCAGGGCGAACGGACCTATGGATTTGGGACGTATCCCAATGCAAAGCTAGCGACGATCCTGTATACGGTGGAGCTGGCCCGCCGCCTGGAGGGGACGGGCGTCACCGTGAACGCGCTGCATCCGGGGCTCACTGCCACAGGCTTTGGGAAGAATAACGGCAGGGTCATGTCTGCCCTCGTCAGCCTTTTTGCACCGCTCGTCATGCGCTCACCGGCAAAAGGGGCAGGGACATCCATTCATCTGGCAACGTCCCCCGGTGTGGAGGGCGTTACGGGAAAATACTTCTATAACTCGCAGATAACACCGGCTGCGGCCCAGGCTGCCGATCATGCGGTTGCCAGGAAACTATGGGATGTAAGCGCTGGGATGGTCCAGCTCGCGGAAGCAGGATAATCACGAAAAAGAGGAATAGAGAACAGCGGACAGCTTTTGCTGTCCGCTGCTGATCGGGGTCGCCGTCCTAGTTGCCGCTGCCGGTGCTTTTGTAGAAGTAGTAATCGGTGGTATAGGGAACGAACGCCATCGTGCCGAGATCTCCCAGAGTGGTACAGCCTGTCGACGGGGCGAGCCCGCCATGGGTGTTCAGGCGCTGGATGAAGGTAGTCCCGCT
>DATAKV010000118.1:0-7139 GCA_036261375.1 Anaerolineales bacterium | reverse complement strand
GCGCCGGCCACCGACTCGCGCGCTCAGAAGACTGCCCAGGCCTTTGCCAAGATCCTTAACGCGGCGGGTGTCAACTTTGCGGTGCTGGGCCGCAATGAGCAGTGCAATGGCGACTCGGCCCGCCGCGCGGGGCGTGAAGATATCTTCTTCGGGCTGGCCACGGCGAATGTAGAAATCTTGAACGAGGTCAAACCCAAACGGATCATCACCACCTGCCCGCACTGCCTGCACACGATCAAGAACGAGTATCCGGCGTTCGGTGGAAACTACGAAGTTGTTCATCACACCCAGTTCATCAACGAGCTGGTCGGCGCCGGCAAGATCGCGCTGAACCTGGAGGGCGACAACATGCAGGTCACCTTCCATGATCCATGTTATCTGGGGCGGCACAACAAGATCTATGAAGCCCCGCGCGAAGCCTTGAAGTCTGCTGGCGCCCTGACGATCGAGATGCCGCGCAATTCGTCCAAGTCCTTCTGCTGCGGGGCGGGCGGCGCACAGATGTGGAAGGAGGAGGAGCCAGGCACCATGCGCGTCAACGAAGCCCGTTACAGGGAAGCCAAGGAGACCGGCGCCGCCACGGTCGCGGTCGGCTGCCCCTTCTGCATGACCATGCTCAGCGACGCAGCCAAATCAGATGGCGGCACGCTGCAGGTCAAGGATGTCGCCGAGTTGGTCGCCGAGAGATTGAAATAAAGGGAGGCTCATGATCGACCTGACAACCGAGTTTGGCCGCTCCGTGGTGCGCCATCTCGAAAATCAGTATGTCATCTGGCTGACGACCATTGATTCAACATTAACTCCGCAGCCGCGCCCGGTCTGGTTTATCTGGGAGAACGGCTCGGTTCTGATCTTCAGCCAGCCTCATGCTCATAAGGTCCGGCATATCCGCAACAACCCGAACGTCGCTCTTCATTTCAATACAGACGAAACCGGCGACAGGCATGTAATCATCCTGACCGGCAAAGCTTCCATTGACCCAAACAGTCCGCCAGCTCACCGGGTTTCGGCGTATCTGAAAAAGTATGAAAGCGGGATCCTCAGTTTGGAAATGACCCCCGAAACCTTCAGCGCAGACTATTCGACCTCCATCCGAATTACCCCTGCCGATGTCCGTGGTTGGGAGTAAAATAGTTTTTCCAGCCAGGAGGAGGTTTGAATGAAGGATACGATTCGCACGCTTCATCCCGAAAAGAAACAGGGGGTGAAAATCAGCCGGGAAAAATATGAAATGATCTGCAAGGCCATTATGACAGCTCTGCACTCGCAGAACGAAATGACTTTTATGAATTTATCCAGGGCCGTGGAAAAACAGGTCGGCGTAAATTTCGAGGGATCGGTGACATGGTACGTCACCACCGTAAAGCTGGATCTGGAGGCCCGGGGGACGATCAAGCGTGTGCCTCATTCCCGTCCACAGCTCCTTAGACTCGCCTGAAGGTTGTTCATGTCCGATATGCCGTCATTTGATATCAACGAAGCGCATGCCTATTTCTCCACCGAATCGTTCAAGGCAGCATGGGCTTACATCGAGCAGACCAGTCAGCGTTCACCGGATGAAGATCTGGCCATGCTGCATTCCGCGATCGTTTCTCTGTGGCACTGGTCGCAGCGCAGCGATGTACGAGCCGAGAACCTGGCTCTCGCCAACTGGCAGGTGTCGCGTGTTTATAACCTGATCCGCCAGCCTAACAATGCCCGCACCTATGGATTGCTTGCCTTGAAATATGCCGAATACCTGGAGCCCACCTACAAGGCTTACGCCTATGAAACACTGGCCCGGGCCGAGATGCTTTCGGGCAACCGGGTGATCATGATGGTCTACCTGGATAAGGCCCAGGCAATGGTCAAGCTGATCAAAACAGAGGAAGACCGGTCGCTGCTCCTCAAGGACCTGGAATCCATCCGCTAGGCAGATAGAGAACCCGTTTCGCCACCGAAACGGGTTCTTTTATTGATCTCTCAGGCTGTATTTCTTCTGCGTACAGCCTTGTCGATCTCCATGGCGACAAATACCACGGCACCGCTGCCGATCGCGATCAGCAGGTCTACTCCACGCAGGGGGACAACGTTGAAGAACGAGCTCAGCGCCGGGACATAAATGACCAGCAGCTGCAGGACGGTCACCAGCAGGGCCATCCCGGCCAGAAGCGGATTGCCGGACAACCCCCGTTTGAAAAACGAATCCTGCTGGGAGCGCGAAGCCAGCGACTGGAAGACCTGTGCGAAAGCCAGGAAGGAGAAGACCATCGTCTGCCACTCCTCACGGCCTGAGAAGTAATACCAGGCACCCAGTGCCAGCGCAAGGGCGCCGATCAGCGCACCCACCCAGATGACCTGGGCCCCAGCGCCGCGTGAGAAGACCCCTTCCTTTGGCGAATAGGGTGGGCGGTTCATGGTATCACTTTCAGGCTCCTCCACGCCCATGCCCAATCCCAGGAGGCCATCGGTCAGCAAATTGAGCCAGAGCAATTGCAGGGGGAGAAGCGGGATCGGCTTGCCCAGGAACGGAGCCAGCAGCATGACCATGACCTTGCCGATGTTCCCGGCCACGCTGAAGCGCACGAACTTGCGGATGTTGTCATAGATGGTGCGGCCTTCCTTGACGGCCGCCACGATCGTGGCAAAGTTGTCGTCGAGCAGGACCATGTCGGCAGCTTCCTTCGAGACGTCGGTGCCGGTGATGCCCATCGCAACACCGATGTCGGCGCGGCGCAGGGCAGGCGCATCGTTCACGCCATCCCCGGTCATCGAGACGATGTGACCGCGCTCCTGCAGCGCCTGGACGATCTTGAGCTTGTGCTCGGGCGAGACCCGGGCGAACACCTGCACATTCTCCACGGCATTCTTCAACTCATCGAAGGACAGGTTCTCGATCTCGACGCCGGTCAGGACCTTCATATCCATTTCATTCTCCGTATCGATGATACCCAGCTGGCTGGCGATCTCGGTCGCGGTGAGCGGGTGATCACCGGTGATCATGATCGTGCGGATGCCGGCGGATTTCGTCAGCGCCACAGCCTCGCGTACTTCACTGCGCGGCGGGTCGATCATACCGAACAGGCCGACGAAGGTAAGGTTCTGCTCCAGGTCGGTCTGGATCACATCGGGGATCTGGTTGATCAGGCGAAAGGCGACACCCAGGACACGCATCCCTTTTCGGGCCAGGGTCTGGTTGGCCGCCTCCGCCCGGACCTTGTAACTGTCGTCCATGGGCTCGGCTCTACCGTTCACCCAGACGTGACTCGAAATGTCAAGCAGCCCGTCTACGCTGCCTTTGGTAAAGGCAATATATCGGTGATGGCTGACGTCCAGCCCGGTCAGCAGATCAGGGTTGTACTGGCGCAGGTCATGAACCGTAGTCATACGTTTGCGCTCGGAATCGAACGAAAGTTCTGCGGCCCGGGGAAAGGAAGAGTCAAGCGACGATTTCCAGTATCCCATTTTGGCGGCGGCCGTGACCAGTGCGCCCTCGGTGGGGTCACCGAGCGTATGGTAGCGGTCATCGCCTTCGTCCACGAGCCGGGCATCGTTACATAATGCCCCACCGACCGCGGCCAGAGAAAGGGCGGATTCTGCCGGTGCACCCAGTGACCGTCTCGCGGTGAAGGAACCGCTCCGGTCCATCTCGTTTGTCAGGTCGAGGGCATGGTTGGCCACATCCAGCACGACGACGGTCATCCGGTTCTCGGTGAGGGTGCCTGTCTTGTCGGAACAGATCACAGTCACGGAGCCGAGCGTCTCGACCGCCGGCAGCCTGCGGATCAGGGAATTTTTCGCCAGCATCCGCTGGGCACCCAGTGCCAGAGTGATCGTGACCACCGCCGGAAGCCCCTCCGGCACGATCGCCACGGCCACACTCACCGCGGTCAGCAGCATGTGGCGCAGATCGTCACCCCGCAAGAAGCCCAGAATGGCAATCAGGATCGCAATCCCGACGCCAATGACAGCCAGGGTTTTCCCAAGCGCGTCGAGCCGTTTCTGTAAAGGGGTTTGCTCCCCGCCGCTCTGCTGGATGAGGTCGGCGATCCGGCCCAGTTCGGTCTGCATGCCGGTGGCCACCGTGAGGGCCAGGCCGCGTCCCTGGGTGACGATGGTGCCCATATAGGCCATGTTGCGGCGGTCGCCCAGGGGCAGATCCTCGCCGGAGAGTTTGGCGATCTGTTTCGCGACCGGCTCCGATTCGCCCGTCAGCGCCGCCTCCTGAATACGGAGGTTGACCGCCTCGAGCAGGCGCACATCCGCCGGCAGGACGTTGCCCGCTTCCAACTGGAGGATGTCGCCGGGGACCAGCTCGCGCGCCGAGACTTCCTGCAGTTTGCCGTCACGCAGGACGCGCACATTGGGCACGGATAATTTCTTAAGCGCGGCAATGGCCTGTTCCGCGCGGTATTCCTGGATGAATCCCAGAATGGCATACAGGATGACAATGGCGGTAATGGCGATCGTGTTCTTCAGATCCCCCAGCAGGCCCGCGACCACGGCCGCCGCGATCAGGATCAGCACCATGGTAGCGGTGATCTGTTCCCAAAAGATCTTGAGCGGGGTGCGCCCACCTTTTTCGACGAGCTCGTTGCGCCCGTATTGTTCCAGGCGCGCCGCAGCTTCGTTTTGAGGCAGGCCTGTCCCCGGCTCGGTTCGAAGAGCTTCGAGGCTGGTTTCGATGGATTGCAGATGCCAGTTCATGGGTTATTCCGGTTCCTCGCTATTTTCCCTTGCCTGCCGCAACAGCGCCAGGGATTCGCGGTAATGATACACGAGATAGGCCGCGGCCAATAATATTCCACACATAAAAATAAGCGGCAGGTGGGTCTTGATGTACTCACTGATCAACATCCACTCATGCCCGAGAAGGTAGCCTGCGCCGATCAGAAGGGTGCACCAGACGTACGCCCCCGCAAATGTCGCCACAAAAAACTTAACGAACGGGATGCGCGCCAGGCCCGCGGGGATGCTGACCAGGGTCCGCACACCAGGGATTACCCGCCCAACCAGGACGATCCCGGTGCCCCATTTCCTGCACTGCTCTTCCACCTTCTCGATGTATTTGAGATCGATACGAAAGAGCTTCGCGAATTTATCCACCAGCGGACGGCCGCCTTTCCTGGCGATCCAATAGGTGATCGACGCGCCGATCGCACTGCCCAACCCGGCATACAGACCGGCAAGTGGAATAAAGGAGGCGGAAAGGCCATGGTTCTCGATCAACATCCAGCCGGCAAAGGCCAGAATGATCTCGCTCGGCGTGATGCCGGTCGCGTTCTCGAAGATCATCAGGCAGAAAACACCGAACCATCCGAACTGGTCGAAGATGGTCTGCAGGGCCGAGAGAATCGTTTGTTCGATGGAATCAAGCATAGAGTATTCCTTATCAAAAGGTTGAGATCGCTTCAGGCCGAGTCCTCGCAACTCCGGTGGTTCGGCGCCGGGAAAACAGCCGGGGCACTGACACGAATTAACAAAAAGACCATCGCCACGTGCTGCTGGCGATGGTCTTGCCTTTCACTGAACAGCCGGTGGCGTCTTGCGCCACGTATTGACGGCTGCACATCCCAAAACGGGCGGCTACTCCCCATCGGAGTTTGGCGGATTATACAGGGATTCTACATACCAGACCCGTTTACTGAGAAGACTCTTATCCGAGAGGCTGCGGGACGCGGCCGGCCGCTTTCAAAGCGGACCGGATCATCAGGTACTCGGTAATGTTTTCCATCGTAATCATGCCCACCAGCTGGCCGGCATGGGTTACCGGCAGGGTCTTCGATCCGGCTTCCTGCAGGCGCATCAGGGCCATCTCGAGCATCTCGTAGGAATCCACTTCGGGAAGGTCGCTGCGGACAAAGTCCATGACCGGGGCAGACTGGCCGTGCTCGGTGAGTGCCCGCATAAACGCATCCCGCTCGAGAACGCCGGCGACACGCCCGTTCGCATCCACGACCGGGAAATCGTGCTGTGAGCCGGCCAGGATGTATCCCACAACCTGTGACAGGTTGTCGCGCGGCGAGAGCGTCCGGAAATCGGTCATCATCGCCCGCGTGACGGGGATCCCATTCATCGTGCTGCGAGCCTGGACTGCTCCCGCTTCCTGTGAAGCGCCGATCCAGACAAAAAAGGCGATGAAAAGCAAGAACGGGTTACTGAACAGACCGATAAAACCAAATATGAATGCCAGTCCCTGGCCGATGCTGGCTGCGATCTGCGTTGCGCGCACATAATCCAAGCGCATGGCGAGCAGCGCCCGCAGCACTCGTCCCCCATCCATCGGGAAAGCAGGGATCAGGTTGAACAGCACCAGGGTAATGTTCACGATCAGCAGGCGCTGGACAAAGGAACCCGAACCGACGCTCAGAGACGTGAGCGGCACGAGACCATTCGTTGCGACGAGATAGGCATACAGCAGCGCTGCGATCACCACGTTGACAGCCGGTCCCATCAGGGCGACCCACAACTCCTCGATCGGCTTCTCCGGCATGCGCTCCAGGCGTGCCACGCCGCCGATCGGGTATAGCGTAATATCGCGCGTCTTGATCCCGTAACGGCGGGCAGTCAGGGCATGACCGTATTCATGTAACACTACGCATAAGAAGAGGGCCAGGATGAACAGGATCCCGACTAGTACTTCACCCCAGTCACGGTTCTCAAGCCAGTGGCTGTATCCCACCCAGGCGAGCAGAAGAACGAACGTCGCATGGACGAACACATCGATTCCTGCAAATGTACCCAGTTTCCATTGCCATTTCATATTCCAACTCCTTTATATGGACGGCATTCTACACAGAATTTGTAAGAATAATGTTATAAAAATTCTATCAAGAGCTATCAGGCTTACAAAAACAACTTCCTGGCGGGTTGCAAACCCATCCTGCTTCTACTGAGCTTAACGAAAAAAAGAGCAGGCTGTTCGCCTGCTCTTTTTATGATTTGACCTGACCACTATTTGATGATCCCCAGTTTCTTGCCTGCTTCGCCAATGACGTCCATGGCACGCTCAATCTCGCTCGGATCATGCGCGGCGGTAACCGTGGCCCGCAGGCGGGCGAGCCCTTCGGGGACCGCAGGCGAGACGACAGGCAGGACAAATACATCGTTATGCTGGGCCTCGCGCGTCATCGCAAAGGCCTTCTCGTCGTCCCCGCACA
>DATAKV010000096.1:0-4397 GCA_036261375.1 Anaerolineales bacterium | reverse complement strand
TACGTGAAAATGATGGTCGCCACAGCCAACATCACCGTGAGCCCGACACGCTGTCCGAGGACCTCAGTCACCGGAAGGTGCAGTCCGAACGATTGGCCGAAGTTGCCGCGCAGGACGATGTTGGAGATCCAATTAAAGTAGCGTACGTACCAGGGGCGGTCGAGTCCGAGCGTATGGCGCAGAGATTCGACATCGGCGCTGGTGACCAGCACGCCGGCAGATCGCAGGTGCAGGGCGCGCCGGTCGGCGTAATCGCCTGGCGGCAGCTCGATCGTGATAAAGACGATGAGCGATAAGGCCGCCAGCATCAGGACCATAATGATGAAGCGCTGGATGACGAATTTTGCCACTACGGACTCCTTAGGGTCAATCGTCACCGGGCCGGCAGGAGGACATCCTACCAGCCAGGCACTCAACGGATCTATACGTCTTTCAGGAATTCCAGCTTCGACCAACGCTGCCAGGGGTCTGGCATCCTCCCGGGCAAAGTTGGTCTACGATCCTATTATACAGGGTGCTGGCGCTCCCCCAAAAGCGCCAGCACATCATTGCACAGAGAGATGCAGCTCCCGTTAGTTCTTTATTCTGCATCCGTGAAGAACCACTGATCGGTCCTGAAGGGATAGGTCCGATAATATTCGAAGGCGTTGATCGTAAACTCAGGGACGTTCTGCAAGCGCCGCGAAACAATCAGCATGGCCGGTGACGACGTGATGGTGCCGATGATCATGCCGCGATCCACCTGGGCCTGAGCAAGCTGCTGCCCCAGGCTAATATATTCCTCACTGCCCGGCAGGGTCGATTTCCATTGATCGGTCAGCTCCCACAGGGGCTTGATATCATCCGGCGGCTCGATGCCTTCAGCGCCGTCACTGTTCATCCATTCGACCCAGGGAGCCCCGAACAACGGTTCGAGTGCGGCATCCCCGAAGGGCGGGTAAAGCCGGAATGGGTTTGAGTAGAGTGGAGCCTCGGTCTCGGTGCCGCTGTTGGTCACCTGAATGTCGTGGTCGTTGTTGGCCGCCATCGCGCGATAATTTTCCGTGCTGACCTCTTTCAACTCCACCCTTACGCCAACCGCCTCCCAGTATTCCTTGGCCAACTCATGCAGGGCAGGGTCACCCCACTGGATGGCATAGATCAGATTGATTTGCAGTGGCTGGCCATCCGGTCGCGTCCGGAAGCCATCGGCCCCTTTCTCCAGCCCGAGCTCATCCAGAAGCTGGTTGGCCGTATCCGGGTCATATTCGATGTCTTTCGTGAACCATTCTTCCTTTGCGAAGGAAACAGTCCGGTGGACAGGGACGCCCTGGGTCGGCTCGCACAGGTTGAAACACAGGGCCTGATTGATCTCATCCCGGTTCAGCGCTAAGGACATGGCGCGGTTCCAGCGCGGGTCGGAGAACAACTCCGCCAGGACGGGATCCTTATGCGTCGCGTTGAAGACATAGGTGCGGCCATTGCCAGCGCCCGGAGGCATCTGGATATCGTAGTTGCCCTTATCCTGATTTTGCTGGAAGAGCGGCAGGCTGCCGATCTGAAGCGACTGTGACTTATATTGGACCTCGCCGTTGATGATCTTCAGCTCGAAGATCTCATTCTCGGCGGCGTATTGCTCCTCGATCTCATCGAAATAGGGCAATTGCTGTCCAGCGGTGTCCACTTTATAGTAGTATGGATTTGGTGCGAAGAGCTGGTGCTCAGGGGTCTCTTCGATCTTGATCCAGGCTTCCAGGTGAGGGATGCCCAGAACATGATCCGTATCCTCCCACTCACCAAAATACAGGGGCACCAGCCGAGCCTGCCATGAGTCGAAGCCTTCTGCTTTGGCTTCCTCATCCGCGTCTGGATTGTAGGTAATGTGCATGTCTTGCAGGTAATGCTTGGGCGCCCACAAGTGGGTAAACGTGGTGGCGAGCAGCGTCGTGAAGGCGGGTGCCGGGGCGGCAAACTTGAAATTCACCGTCACGTCGTCCACGGCTTCGACCTGCATCGGTTCGCCGCCATAGACCCAGTAGCTGGGCACTTCGGGGAAGAGGTCGGGGTTGGTCATGATGTCTTCCCACCAGAAGAGGATATCTTCCGTGGTGAAGGGTGCGCCATCCGACCACTTGTGGCCCCGGCGCAATGTGACTGTGAGCTGGGTGTAGTCGTCATTCCACTCGTAGGATTTGGCCATATTGGGGACAATGGTCTGCAAATCATCGAGAAAGCGCACCAGGTTGACATGACGGACGCTCAACCATTCGGAGTTACCAGCCTCCGGGCCGACGGATACACCACTGAAGCGGCCGCCATAGCGCCCAATTTCTTCATAGGGTACGACCACGAGCGGTTCTTCCGGGAGACGTTCTTCCACCGCAGGTGCGGCGCCTTCCGGCAAATGACCTGTTTCCGTCAGCCGCGGGTCGAACTCTGTACGGCCCGTGAAGGTCATCGTACAGTTGGCAGCGGTCTCGAACTCTGCAACTTCATACTGTTGCGGCCAGGCGCCCGCCGCAACCCCCTGCATGTCTGCCATAGTAATTGCGGGACAGGCGCCCGAGCCGTCAGAAACGGCGGGTTCCGTTGCAGCGGGTTCTTCGGTAGCGACCGGCGCTTCGGTGGGTTCCTCTGTAGCTGCCGGGGCCTGGGTGGCCGTTGGGGCGGGGGGCGCACATGCCGCTAAGACAATGGCAAGGATAGAGAACAACACGATCAGAGAATAGAATCTTTTTTGGGGCATCTTCTCCTCCAGAGAGTTAATTAAGATGGCGATTCAAATGGACAGCGGTCCGACTTTGCGTCTCAGTCTTCTTTATAGCTACCCTCCCTTCTTTTGTATCGTTCTCCGGTTTTTTCAGCCTGACAATTGCGCTTGCACCGGTTGCGCAGACGAGCTAATACCCGTCGGTCAGGCTGAAAACCGACTTGGGGTACTTTCAGAGGGATAACCTGGACCAGGCTACTCATTCACCGGTGCGGAAATAAACTAAAATATGATGGTTGATGATGTTGATAGTCAGATGTATAATTGCTATAAGATTAGATATCATGACAACTGATGTCATAATCATCATATTAGCATTAGATAAGAAAAATGTCAACAAGATTCATTGATAGCGCGCCCGGCGGGTTCGTCAAAGTCATTGCTGTTCCCAATGAATTTTTGCCAGACAGCTTTCGTCATCAAATCTACTGAAAGATCGGGACACTCATGCTTAAATCAGCCAAATCCGCCAGAAAGACACTGACCGAAATCGCACAATCTGAACTGCGCCACGCGATTACAGAGGGCACCTTCCGGCCGGGGAGCCAGCTCCCTACGGAGGCAGAGCTGTGCGAGATGCTGGGCGTTTCTCGCACCGTCGTCCGGGAAGCGCTGCGTGTGCTGGAAGATGACGGCTTGGTGACACGCCGTCACGGGGTAGGCACATTTGTTAGAAACCATCCTATTCTAAAGAACCTCAATTTCAACTTCGGCATTACAGAGATGATCGAATCGGCCGGGCTGAAGCCCGGGACCAGTCTTCTTGAAGTCCGCAGAGAAACTGCCGACGAAGAAAAAGCAAGTCAGTTGCGTGTGCCCCTGGGCACGACTCTGGTGACGGTTGAGCGTGTTCGTACTGCCGATGGGCGGCCTGTCGTCTATTCGCTGGACACGCTGACGGAGGCGCTCCTCGAGCGAGCGGGGTTTGACCCGGAACGATTGCGGACTGAATCGATTTACCAGATCCTCCAAACCTCGCTGGGACAGGCAGTGGAATACGGAGTCGCGCGGCTGCTTCCTGTGATCGCTCCCGATCATGTGGCAGAGAAGCTACAGCTCCCACCCGAAGCCCTGACGCTCTATATCGTTCAAACAGATTACTCGGCCGCCGACGAGCCTTTGATCTATTCCTGCGAGTATCACCTGCCGGATGCGTTTGACTTCCTCGTGTGGCGGCGAGGCTCTTCTTAATTCGTCTCACGTTTCTATCTCCAGCAGGCGATCGGCCACTGCGCCCAGATGTGGGAAAACGTAGCGCGGCTGAAACGGCGACGTGGACAGGTCTTCCTGGCGTGTCTCGCCGCTGAGGACGAGGATCGTCGGAATCCCGGCCGTGGCGCCCAGCGCAATATCGGTGTAGAGCCGGTCTCCAATCATACACATCCCTGAAACAGGGACACCCACCCGTTCCGCGGCTTTCTCCACAAACAACCGGTTTGGCTTGCCGACCACAAGATCCGGCTCACGTCCCGTGGAGGCTCTGACAAAAGCAATCGTGGCTCCAATATCCGGCATGAAGCCGCTTTCGGTTGGGCAGTTGTAATCCGGATGGGTGGCAATATAGGGCACGCCCGCGCGCACAAGGTCACACAGCCTCCAGAGCTTTTCATAGGTCAACGTTGTATCAAATCCCAGCACAGCGTAATCG
>DATAKV010000093.1:0-2138 GCA_036261375.1 Anaerolineales bacterium | reverse complement strand
ACTCGCGCAGCGCGGCCACGACCGGGCGGATGTTGACCAGAGTGACCGGGGAAAGCTGCTCCTGGTCACGGATGGACATGCGCTCCTTGATGACGCGCTCCATACGGCGCAGGCCGATGCGCAGCTTGTTCTGGATCAGCTCACCCACCGTTTTGACGCGGCGGTTGCCCAGATGATCGATATCATCGGGCTTCTCAACGCCGTTGTTGATCTGGATCATACGGCGCAAAAGGCGGATCACGTCCGACTTTGACACCGTGCGGTGCGGGATCGGGACTTCGAGATCCAGTTTCTGATTCAGTTTATAGCGGCCAACGCGCTCAAGATCGTAATGACGCTGGTCGAACAACTGCTCCTCGAGGAACTGGCGGGCATTATCGAGCGTGGCCGGGTCACCCGGGCGCATCTTCCGGAAGAACTCGATCAGCGCCGCTTCGGCGATGGTCTGGTTGCCAGAGAGTTCCCACTCCGGTTCCTGCTTGAGCGTGGAGGCAATGAACAGGCGCTCGGGGTTGTTATCCACATCCTGGAACAGGGAGAGCAGCTCCTCATCCGAGCCGGTCTTCAACGGTCCGTCCTTGATCCCGTCGCTGACGGCGGCCAGGGCGCGCAGGAAGACCGTGATCGGCACCGTGCGCTTGCGGTTGAACTTTAAGATGATGTAGTCGGACTTGCGTGTCTCGAACTCCATCCAGGCACCGCGGTCGGGGATCAGCTTGGACATAGCCAGCAGACGGCCGGTGGCGCGGTCGGTGGGGGCTTCGAAGTAGACGCCCGGGGAGCGGATCAGCTGTGAGACAACGACGCGCTCCGTCCCGTTGATGATGAACGTGCCTTTGTCGGTCATCTCGGGGAAATCGCCGAGGAAGATATCCTGCTTGATCGGCTCGGGGACATCCGGTCCGGCGAGCAGAACGGAGACATACAGCGGGCTGGCATAGGTCAGGTCGCGCTCGACACATTCCTCGATGGAATGCTTGGGCTCGCCAAACCAGTATTTCAGGCCCCACTGCTTGGATTCAGAGCTTCGGCTGGGGAAATACAGCTTCATGCCCTTGTTATAGGATTCGATCGGGGAGACCTCGTGGAAGAGGTCACCCAGCCCTTCACGCTTGAGGCGCTCGAAGGAGTCAAGCTGGACTTCAATTAGATTGGGGAGTTTGATATTTACGGGGATACGCGCATAACTCTTGCGGGGTAAAGTAGAAGACATCCGGTTTACTCCTAACCTTAGGTATGTGCGCCGTTACGAAGTACCGCGCCCCATCCACGAATTTCGTTCTTGCCAGGTAACAGGTGCAATTCAAATTCAGAGGATCGTACAGGATGCGGCATACACACGAAGACATCCCGCGATGGTTTTGGCGGGATAGCAAACGATGATTATATATGAAGATGGACAATTTCGCAAGGGGATTTTTGGTTTTTCCACCTCCCTGTTCCCGTTTCTTGCATGCTCCGATTCTAACATATTCCGAGACTTTCGCAACCACCAATAGTCCTACGGGGTTTTGACTTGTGCACCAACACATTCACACTCCGGAGGGCTTCATGGCAACCGCACAAGCGACGGTCAACGACAGACGGGAGATCTTTGGCTGGGCGATGTACGACTGGGCAAACTCGTCGTTCAGCACCACAGTGGGGACAGTCTTTCTCGGACCGTATATCGCCTCCCTGGCCGCAGCCGCGGCGGAATCAGCCCCTGACGGAATGGCGCGGTTCTTCGGCATCCCCGTCGCCCCGGACTCATTCCTCCCCTACTGTATTTCCTTTTCAGTCGGCCTGCAGGTCTTATTCCTCCCCATTCTCGGCGCGATTGCCGATTATTCCCACCTGCGAAAGCAGATGATGCAGATCTTTGCCTGGATTGGCGCTTTCTCCACCATCCTGATGTTCTTCGTTGTCGGGGACTTATGGTGGCTGGGAGGCGTGCTGTTCATCATTGCCAACCTGGCTTTTGGTGCGGCCATCGTGTTCTACAACGCCTACCTGCCCGACATCGCCAGCGAAGAGGAGCGAGACCGGGTCTCATCCTATGGCTGGGCGATGGGTTATCTCGGCGGCGGCCTCCTGCTGGCGTTGAACCTGGCGTTTTTCATCTTCAGCGAGGACCTGGGCGTGCCTGGCGACCTGGC
>DATAKV010000091.1:0-2065 GCA_036261375.1 Anaerolineales bacterium | reverse complement strand
GGCTCAATTCCATCTGGGCGGTGCATTTCAACAGCGGCTCGTGCAACGGCTGTGACATCGAGATCCTCGCCACTCTCACGCCGCGTTATGACGTGGAGCGCTTCGGTATCAAGCTCGAGGGCAGTCCCCGGCATGCGGATGTGCTCATCGTAACCGGTCCGGTTACCCGCCAGGCGCGCGAGCGCTTGATCCGCACCTACGAGCAAATGCCCGAGCCGAAGTTCGTCATCTCGGTGGGGTCGTGCAGTATCTCAGGCGGTGTCTTCGAGGGCTGTTATAACGTCGGCGGGGCGGTGGACGAGGTCATCCCGGTGGACGTCTTCATCCCAGGCTGCCCGCCGCGCCCCGAAGCGATCGTGGACGGGATCATCCAATTGATTACTCATTTAGAGAAAGGGAACCCGCCGCCCTCCCAATCGAAACAAGCAGTGGAAAAGGCTCCGGCATGAAGAATATCGAACAGAATTTAAAGAAGGCAGAAGAGCTTCTTACAGGTTGGAACAGGGAAGCATCCCACCCCGAGACGAACCGGCTGGATATCGCCGTGACGGTCGATGACCTGCGCCCGGCCGTGACGGCCCTGCACGATGCGAAATGGGGCTATCTCTCGGCCATCACAGGCCTGGACCTGGGAGTCGAGGCCGGCCAGATGGAGGCGCTTTACCACTTCTGCAACGGTCCGGCGATTACCACACTGCGCATCCGCCAGCCGCGCGGCGACGGTTCCCGCCTGCCGACGATCGAAGACATCATCCCCCCGGCAACCTTCTTCGAGCGAGAGATGCACGAAATGCTCGGATTCCACTTTACAGGGGCCAGGAGCAGCGACAGGCTATTCATCTCCGATGACTGGCCCGAGGGTGTCTATCCCATGCGGGCAGATTTCAACGTGGAACAGGCCAGGCCGGTCGAAGACCGCCGCGCCGCTGAGATGCCTGAAGAAGGCTTGATCGGCGGCAATACGTTTGTCGTTCCGATCGGCCCCCAGCATCCCGCCCTGAAAGAGCCGGGACATTTCGAGTTCACCGTCGACGGCGAGGTCGTCACCGCGGCGCGCATGCGTCTCGGGTACGCCCACCGCGGCATCGAGAAGGCCGCCGAAAGCCGCAACTGGATCCAGAACCTGTACCTGTTCGAACGGGTATGCGGCATCTGCTCCCATGTCCATACGATGGCCTATGCCCAGGGCGTGGAGAAACTGGCCCAGGTGGAGGTTCCGATGCGTGCCCAGGCGATCCGCCAGATCGTGGCAGGGCTGGAACGCCTTCACAGCCATCTGTTGTGGCTGGGCGTTGCCGCCCATGAAGCCGGTTTCGATACCCTGTTCATGTACTCGTGGCGCGACCGTGAGACGGTGATGAACCTGCTAGAGCAGGTGACCGGCAACCGCGTCAATTATTCTGCCAATGTGCTGGGCGGCGTGAAATGCGACATTGGCCTGGAACAGGCCGGGTTGATCAAGGAAGGACTCAACTTCCTCGAGACGCGCATCCGCCATTACCTGGAAGTGGTCACAACCGATGCCATGTTCCTCAACCGGACGCGCAACGTGGGCACAATTACATATGAAGAGGCAGAACGCTTTGGCCTGCTGGGTCCCACGGCCAGGGCCTCCGGGCTTGTGCGGGATGTTCGTATCGAAGCCCCTTATGGAGCGTATAGTCAATTCCCGATCAGCGCCGTGACCGAGACGAACGGCGATCTGGAGGCACGCTGTGTCGTCCGCCTGAACGAACTGCTGGTCTCCTGTTTCGCCATCCGCACGCTACTCGATAACCTGCCTGACGGTCCGCTGACAACCAGGATGCCGCGCAAGATCCCCGCCGGGGAGACGATCTCACGCGTCGAAGCGCCGCGCGGCGAGCTGTTCTACTACATCAAGAGCGCAGGCAGTGAGACCCCGGCCCGCGTCCATGTCCGCACGCCCAGCCTGTGCAACTGGGTCTCGGTGCTGGAGAAGGCTGTCGGGCGCCAGCTCGCCGATGTCCCGATGCTGATCGCCGGCATGGATCCCTGCTTCTCTTGCAACGACCGTCTCGTCACCGTAGCGCAGCCCGCCGGCCGA
>DATAKV010000086.1:0-2435 GCA_036261375.1 Anaerolineales bacterium | reverse complement strand
ATTAGCGCAAACACAAATAGAAAGGAAGGATATGGCAGCCTGCCATATCCTTCCTTTTAAGAGGGACAATGACGCGTGTTGCCATGTTGATCCAGAGATACCTGCCGCATGTCGGGGGTGCCGAACGGCAGCTGCAGCAGCTGGCTCCCCGTTTGAAAAACCTGGGTTTCGATGTTGTTATTCTCACCCGCCATGAGAAGGGATTGGCGCGCTTCGAGCAGATCGGGGGCATCTCGGTCTACCGCCTGCCTGCCTCGGGACCCAAGGCCTGGGCAGCGCTGACTTTTACCGTCTCGGCACTGCTGCGGCTGATGCGACTGCGGCCGGATCTGCTGCATGCCCATGAGATCCTCACGCCGGCCTCCATTGCACTGTGGGCCAAGCGGCTCCTGCCTCGACCGGTGGTCGTGAAGCTCCTGCGCGGCGGGGTACGCGGCGATATCTATAAGCTAAAGAAACGCCCGCTGTGGAAGACCTATTTACGCAGCCTGCGGCGCGGCGTGGATGTCTTTATTGCCATCAGCCAGGAGATCGACGATGAACTGGCTGCCCTCGGAATGCGGCCGGAGCAGCGTGTCTTCCTGCCCAACGGCGTGGACGCGGTGCGCTGTACGCCCGTCTCGGAGGAGCGCAAGCAAAAGCTGCGCCTGACATTGTCATTGCCTCGCAAGTCGACCCTGGTGGTCTATGCGGGGCGGCTGGTGCCTGAGAAACGCGTTGATCACCTGTTGACTGTTTGGAACGAGATGCGCATGAAATTCCCCGATACGCACCTGCTCATCCTGGGCGAGGGAGCGGAAGAGACGCGCCTGAAAGAAATGAATGTGGAGGGAGTGCAGTTCACGGGCCAGGTGGACGATGCGATTCCGTACTTCCAGGCAGCGGATTTGTTCGTGCTGCCTTCGTCCACCGAGGGTCTGTCCAACTCGATGCTGGAGGCGATGTCGTGCGGCCTGCCCGTCCTGGCGACACGTGTGGGTGGCGCACCGGATGTTATCGCTCACGGGGAGAGCGGGTATCTGATTCCCCCGGATGACAAGGAAGCATTGCGCCGCGGCCTGGAAGTGCTGCTCGAAGACCGGGCACTGCGTTTTAGCCTGGGTTCCAATGCCCGCCAGCGCATCCTGGCCGAGTTCTCGCTGGATTCGGTTGCCAAGCGCCTGGCAGCGCTGTATCAGAGGTTGTTGTAAGGCTTTCTGTCATTGCGATCTACGAAAAGTAATCTCGCATTCAATAGTTATATGCAACCGAAGTAGGTAATTGCATTGCCCCGGCGAAACTTCGTCGGGGCAATGACTTTGAAGCAAAAGCACTTTACAGCCAGTGTTTCAACTGCGCTCGACTTTCACTCTCTCCGCTCAGCGCGAGGGCCTACGGGTTTACCACAATCTCCGCCTCGTGGCTGCTGGGGTTCACCGCCACATATCCATTCGCAAAGTCACGCCGCCAGCCGCCATTCTCTTCATAGCGGGCGCCCAGTGGAGCACCAAGATCGAGCTCGTAGTTCTCATACCACCACAGATCGCGGTAATTCTCCGAGTGGGTGTAGCGAAAGACCGCATTTCCGTCGGCGAGCAGCAAATACGAAGCGTAGGCAAATTTCTGCAGCGCCATGTCCCCCTGGGTGCCCTGCGCCACCAGGATCATGGTCTTGCCCTGGGCCATGGCATTTTGCACCCGGTTCATCTGTTCCTCCCATTCATCCGCATCGCGGAAGCCGTCAGACCAGTCGGTGGCGAACGATTCGATCATCGCCCCGTCCAGGTGCTGAAGGTACTGTTCGAAGACATGATCGTCGTCCAGCGAGACGATGTTGCCGTAGATACGTCTGCCGCGCGGCTCGAAGTAGCCCTGGCGGAGATACGCCAGGAAGCCTTCCACCGCGTCCGCATAGCTCTGGGCGTCGGGATACTTCAGCAGAGACCTGCCATCTCCTACCATCTTAACAGGACTGGCTTCCACATTGTCGAGGAAAAGATCGTCCCAGCCGTGAGTCTCCTGCAGCTCGCGAGCCCGCTCCAGGAAGAACTGGCGGTAGCCCTCTGAGCCGGGATCCATGTGATAGGTATCGTCTCCGCTCTTGATCGGCTGGCCATTCTGGTCTTGAAGGAACCAGTCGGGGTGTTGTTCCCGGATCATGCAGAAATCGCCTTCCTTGAAAGCAACCTGATTGCCGCTCGGATCCTCGTCACAGCCTTCCGGGTCTTCGACAATTAGCAGCAGCAGGTATTGCGAGAAGCGCCCGCCCAGCCCGGCCTGGCGGAACTGGTCACGGGCGGCCTCATCCTTGTGGGTCAGGATGAAGAAGTCGACGTGCTCGGCCACGAAGGCGAAATCGCTTTCCTGCGGCGGCTTGTAGAACCAGGCAAGGTGCGAGACATCGTCCGGATAGGCGGAAGAGACAGGCTGGGTGGCGGCGGGGGTGATGGGTTGCA
>DATAKV010000082.1:0-4092 GCA_036261375.1 Anaerolineales bacterium | reverse complement strand
GCATCCACGAGCTTGGCATCGGTCGCACCAAGATACGTGTGAGTCGGCATGCCAAGTGACTTACCGACCTGGGCGTAGGAACAATCGATCATGGCCGTTTCGACCGCGCCCATCGGTGTGCCGCCTTTACGCATGTCGAAGTTCGCCGGCGCACCTCCCCAGACGATGGGTGAACCGGCATGAGCCAGCTGGTGGATGGTGATCCCTGCCAGGCATTCCGCCGCGTGCTGGGTGATCGCACCGACCAGCGTGACCGGCGCGGCTGCGCCTGCCAGCGGCATGGACACGATCTCAGCCGGGACGCCGGCTCGCGCCAGTGTCATCAAGTTGCCCGCACCGAAGTTGCTCCAGATTAGCGGGGGAGAAGGACAGACATCAAAGATGGCGCGCGGCTTTTCACGCAGGGAGTCCCGCCCCCCGACGAAGATTGCCAGCATCTCGATCATCTCGTGGACGGTTTTGTTCGTGAACGCACCGGTGACGATCGGCTTTTTAGAGTAGAGCAGGACCAGATAGAGGCGATACAGGTCCTGGATGTCCTTCTTGACCTCGGTGCAGACCACCGATGTGGACTGGGCATCGTACTGCGGAATCTGTTCCGTCACTTTGAGGATGCGGATCAGGTCTGGAGTCTCGGCGTCCTTGTGTTCGAGAGTCTCGGGGTCGAGGACAGTCACCCCTGAGGAGCCCGGGTCGAAGTGGACCGCGTCGCCCCCATACTGGACTTTCGGCTCCCCGTCGTAATCGTAGAGAAAGAAGTTGCGCGGGACGGTTTCCAGTGCTTTTTTAACCATCTGCTCCGGGATCCTGGCGACGAATGACTCTTCGTTTATCTCCGCGCCGGCTTCCGCCAGTAACTGCCGCGCCTCTGCATTCTGGACTTTGATGCCGGGCTTGAGCAACAACTGATAAGCCTCATCCAAAATCCGCTGGATAAGCTCATCGGTCAGTAAGGAAAGTTTGGGCTGCATACCGGTAATCTCCTTTCTCTGAGGAAACCGTGGGTCAGGCCTGTGGCCTGACATTCTATGGACTCACCTGCCCTACTTCTCGGCTGATTTAATGATCTTTTCCATTTCAGCACTAACCTTCGGGTCCAGCATTTCAGGCTGGTGTTCCTTCAGGATCCGGCGTGCCTTTGCCGTAGCCCAATCGCGGGCGTCGTCTTTTTTCTCTTCCCATTCACTGTAGGGACGGCGGTCCATGAACTGCGGCATGAACAGCTCGCGCATGTGCTTGCGAGTGTGCTTCTGCGCCAGATAGTGCCCGCCGGGACCCACGTTGGCGATCGTGTCGAGCGCCAGGGTCTCCTCGTCGACGACGATGCCCTGCATCATTTTGTGGATGATCGAGAAGATCTCGCAGTCCATCATCATCTCGGCATAGGACCAGATGCGGCTGCCATGCAGGAACCCGCAGCCCAGCAGCATATCGGACATGACCACACTCGCCATGAATGTGGAGAGACTGCCGTCGATGCCTGCCTGCCAGTTCGGCTCCTTGGCACCTGTGGCGAAGGCGCCCATGGAGAGCGGGATGTTGTAAAAGTCCGCCAGTACATTGGTGGCTGCGCCGAAGAGATAATCCTCGGGTCCGCCGCCTGTGTAACTGCCAAGGCGCAGGTCAGATGCAGTTTGTGCTGCCGCATAAAAGACCGGTGCCCCCGGATACGCCAGCTGTAAAAGCGCTGTTGCGGCAATGACTTCCGCATTGCCTACGGCCAGGTTGCCTGCCAGGGTGACGGGGCCGGTCGTCAGGCAGGACGCCATGGTCATGAATCCGGTCGGGATGCCGTGCTCGGCGGCGATCAGGGCGGCATCCAGGCTGCCGCCGTCATGTCCGAGCGGGGGAGCGGTGCACTGCATGAGTGAGAGGACCGGGCGCTCCTTCAGGTTCTCTTTACCGTCCACGAGCAGGGCGGCCATTTCCATGGCGGCTTTGGCCTCGTGGATGTTGTAGATGCTTTCGGTCTGAACGTGCTTGGTGGAGTTCTCCCACACGGCTTTGATCTCGTGCAGGCCGCGCGCCTCGACCGGTGCATCCTGGGCGGAGACTGCCACCCAGTGGAAGGCGACCTCCTCGGTCGCGTCGGCGACACGGGCGATGTCGCGCACGTCGTCCAGGCAGGAGGTCCGCTTCTGGCCAGTGTGGATATCGATGACCTCCACGCCGCAGCCATCCGTGCCAAGATAGACGTGGTTGCCGTCCAGAGGCAGGTCCTGCTGCGGATCGCGGGCTGCCAGCGGGTAGGCCGGCGGGCACTTCGTCAGCGCCTCCTCGATCACGTCGCCTTTGACGCGCACGATCTTCTTCTCACGATCCACGGTCGCGCCGTTGGCTTCCCAGATCTCCTGCGCACGCTTGGACGGAAAGCGCACCCCAACGTGCTCGATGATCCACAGCGTGGCTTCGTGGATCTTTTTGACTTCTTCTGTTGTTAAGACTTCCAACTTCAGCTTTGGATTGCTGATCGACTTGATGCATTTAGACATAGTGCCCTCCCGAGGACTATATCTCTACTCTCTCATCGCTGGTCTTGAAGTTCTGACCACAAAGGGTCACTAAGGAGCACGAAGGAAAACCTTTGTGACCTTCGTGGTAAAAACTATTCCTTCCCTAACAATTGCTTGGCCAGCTTGACCGCGCCGACCGCGTCTTCGGAGGTGCCATCGGCTTTGATCTTCTCGGCCCAATCCTTGGTGATCGGCGCGCCGCCGACCAGGACTTTGATGCGCGGGCGCAAGCCTTCCTTGTCCAGCTCTTCGATCACTTCGCGCTGGCGGACCATCGTCGTGGTGAGCAGGGCGGACATTCCGATGATCTGGGCGTCGATCTCGAGCGCCTTCCTGATGATATTCTCAGCCGGCTGGTCCACGCCCAGGTCGGTAACTTCGAAGCCGGAAGCGGCAAGCATCGTCCCTACCAGGGTTTTGCCGATCTCGTGGATGTCGCCTTCGACGGTGGCCAGCACGACGCGCCCCATGGTCTCACGTGCCTCGCCGAGCTTCAGCAGTTCGGGCTCCAGCGTGGCAACCGCGGCCTTCATGGCCTCGCCGGCCATCACCAGCTCCGGCAGGAACGCTTCGCCCTTGCCGAACTGGTCGCCGATGTAATTGACGCCGACCACGAATCCCTTGGTGATCGTCTCAAGCGGATGCATCTGCAGCTCGATGGATTTCTGCGCCAGCTCCACGGCAATCTCAGACTCGCCGTCGATGATGCTCTGTGCCATCTGCTTGTATAGTTCATCGATTTGAACGTTTTCGATCATCGTGCAATCTCCTTATTTCTTTGTTTTCTTCAGCAGGGGTGAGACCTGTTCTTCTTTTTCACGTAATAGTTCAGACGGAATACCCAGATATTCCTCGAGCCATTTGCCCGACTCCATGACATGCTCGATGGATTTTTGCGCGGCGCGGTCGGCATCGCCCTTCTTGAGCGCTTCCACAATGGCGACATGTTCCTTATACGTACTCATCATGCTGTCCTCGATCAGCTCGGGGTAGCGGAAGAGCGCCTCGTACAGCAGCCAGTCCGGGAAGGCATTGGAGACGACCGCGTACAGCTTGACCAGCAGGTCGTTTCTTGTGGCTTCCGCAATGGCGGAATGGAACTCGCGGCTGGACTGGCGCTCGGAGGAGACTTCCTTGAGGGTGTCATGCCGTTTCATCTTCTCGAGCACTTGCTCCAGGCCTATGATCTGGTCCGGGGTGATATTGCGGGCCGCCTCCTGGGCGATGACCGCTTCAAGTACCAGCCGCAGACCGTAAGCTTCCACCACATCCTGGGTGGACATCTCCCGGACGCGTACGCCGCGGTAGGGGACCCGCTCCGCCAACCCGGCAGAGACGAGCAGGTCCAGCGCCTCACGGACGGGGGTCATACTGACGCCCAGCTGTGTGGCAATATCATCCTGCCGCAGCCAGTCGCCGGGTTTGTAGGTGCCCGAGATTATCTTCTCGTGCAAAACATCGAAAATATCCTCTTTAAGAGGCCGTTTTTGGATTAATTCAGATTCTTCGGTTGTTGGGGGAGTACTGAGCATCGCACACCTTTAGGTTGGATGCCATTATATATTATATATAATTTTTA
>DATAKV010000075.1:0-9241 GCA_036261375.1 Anaerolineales bacterium | reverse complement strand
CTCCGGTCCATGGCCGTGGCAGCAGGATACGGGGCGTTTGCTGCTGCCCTCTTCGACGCGGTGGAGAACTATGTGTTATTCCAGATGCTGTTGGGAGTGTACGATACCGGCTATCCGGCGATCGCTGCGTTCTGTGCAATTGTCAAGTTCGGTTTACTCGTCTTTGGGATTCTGATCTCCCTGGCCGCGTGGCTGCTGCCGCGAAGACAAGCGTAATTTCTAGGCTTCCGTCTTTCCCACCTGCAGCTTTAATTCGTTCCCCATCGCATTTTCCCCATTTGGGCTTTCCAGCGGCAATACGACATGGAACTTGCTGCCGGGGAAGTTCACTTCATCATAGCCGGTGCTTTCCACCCAGATGTGGCCGCCATGGGCTTCGACGATGCCCTTTGAGAGAGCCAATCCCAGCCCGGCCCCGCTCCCTTTAAAGCGGGTCTTGCTTGTGGAATGCTTGGATAATTCCCCCGGCTGATAGAACTTGCTGAAGATGATATCCCGTGAAGCCGGGTCCACGCCGACGCCGCTATCGCTGACCACATACTCGATGCCGCCGTAAGGCAGCTCACTGTTGTGGGGAGGCAGGACTCGAGCGCCAACGGTAATCCGGCCATCGTTGGGCGTGAATTTGATCGCATTCGACAGTAGATGCTGGAAGAGCTTCTTGAGCAGGTTCGGATCTGCTTTTGCAAGGGGCAAAATGGGGATATTGACCGTCAGGGTCTGGCCGCGTTCCTGGAAGGTTTTTTCAAGATTGTCTGTGACTTCCCTGATGAGCTCTGCGGTATCTACCGGGATCAGATGGAGCTGTAATGTACGGGTATCGATCTGGGCGATGTCGAACATCGAGTCCATGATCTCGTGCAGGCGCCGCGTACCCTTGGAAATACTCTTGAGCATCGTATGGACCGTGGGCGGCAGCGTCTGGTCTTCGTTCAGCATTTCCGTGTAGCCGATGATCGTGGTCAGAGGCGTTCGCAGTTCGTGTGAGGCAATGCTGATGAAATCAGACTTGGTCTGGTCCAGGCGCTCGAGGTCGCGGTTGGCTTTGTCGAGGTCGCGGTAGGCCTGGCGCAGCTCGGTGTTGAGCTGGACCAGGTTCTCGACCAGGCGGGCGTTCTCGAGCGCGACCGCCGTCTGGTTGGCAAGAGCCGAGAGGGTTACCAGGTCTTCGGCTGTGTAACGGTTCCCGCTGATCTTCGCTCCCAGTGCCAGCATGCCGATCCATTCCCGCTTGGAAAAAATGGGCAGGTAGACCTCGGCTTCGAGATTGTTGAACCACTCACGCTCGGGCTGGGATACCGACCGAAAGGCTGGGAGAAGGTCGAGGTCATATTGCAGGAGCGGGCGCATCTCCACGACCAGCTGGCGAACAACAGGATGGTCATTCGGCAGGGCCAGGATGCGGATCTGGCGCTCGCCCTCATTTCGCACCGCCCGCAGGTGATAGGTCTTCTGTCCCTCGCCCAGGTTCTCCGAATCGATCAGGAACAGAAAGCCGCGCGTGATATCCATCGCTTCGATGATCAATCCCACGGCTACATTCGCCAGCCGCTGCATGTCGAGAATGTTACTGATCTGCTCACTGTAGGCATGCAGGGTCTTGCTGGGATGGTATTCCTGGATTTTCAGCCAGCGGTTGACCCAGCGCTGGATAATGGACAGCAGCGGGGTAAAGATGAACGATAGCAGCAGCGCAATGCCAGCTCCCACGAGGAGCGGGCTGTAACGGGGCAGGACATTGAACACCGTTTGTGAGGCTGAAAAGCCTGCAACATAGAACCCGACGATCACCAGGGTCGTGATAATGTATGTCACCACGCGCCGCGCCACTTCGCGCAGGTCGGGTGGATCGTGAGTAACAATGATAAAAGTTGCCAGCACCGCGGCCGAAAGCCGGATGGGATTTCCGGGGAAGGGGATGCCCAGCATGATCAAGGCATCATTGATCAGCACGAGCAGAAAGACCGGAGTCCAATAGTTCAGGCGGTTGCGCAGGAGCGGCTGGCGCGAATGGTTGTGTGCCGAGCGCACGCTGACCAGCCCGCACAGGGTGAACACCAGCCAGCCCAGCATGGCCCAGCCCGGGGCGAGTCGTTCGTGGGTGAGCGTGAGGCTGCCTGCCTGCCAGATCACGTCCCCAAAGCCAAACGGATTGAAGAAAATCAGGAAGAAACCGAGCATCCATACAATCCCCAGGCCCAGCCAGATTGTCAGTTTACGGCGGATAAAGGAAACCACCCCCAGGGACAGCAAAAACGACAGCACCAGTGAGGCGTAGATCTGAAAATCAATTGCAAGCTGCTGTACAGGCACATACAACTGGCCGCCGCGCCATAATCCTTCGGTGGCCGTCAGCAGGGAGCCCAGAACGATATAACCCACCAGGATCATCGCAGCCGTCTCCTGGCCTGTATGACGCCTGTAGAGAGTGATGATCAGGGGCAGGTAGAAGACCGCCAGGACCAGATGCAGGATCAGGATCAATGCTTGGGCAGACATCGGGAAAAGTATACTCTAAATCATTTAAGACGGCCTGTGGAAAAATGGATCTTTGCATACGATCACGGGTTGGTTGTTACTGAAATGAGCGGTATGGGTTATCATTGCCGTATGCTCATCACAAAAACTTCCCGCGATGCCTATCAATTTAGTTCGGACTTTTTCCAGCCGGATGGCGGCGTTGCATTTTCGGATTATTCCGCTGCCCGCCGGTTTGCCGCCGAGATGTCGGCGCGTCGGGACCAGCCGGTACCGGCATCCGATATCTACGCGATGCAGCTCATCGACGAGGCCCTGCGCCTGATCGTCCGGCACTATGCCCCGTCAGCGGTCATGAGCGAAGCCATTGCGCACGTGGACGAGACACTCGGCGCGGATTCTGTTGTCACGACCCAGAAAAAGTTCGTCGCGGAGTTCCCACCCGATAATATCTATCGCGGTGAGGAGAAAATTGAAGCGTACCTGGAAAGATTGTCAAACGGGCGGATCAAGACGGTCGAAGAGTTGATCTATGTTTTCACGCATAACTCCAACCCGGCGGTCAACCCTTTGCTGGACCTGGTGGATGATGAGCCGCTCGAACCGACCGCCTATCGCAGCCTGATCGCTTCCCTCAACACTTATTTTGCCAACGCAGCACAGGACGCTGGCGGACCTGGCGGAGGAGAATCTCTTTTCGATATCCTGCGCGCTCCGGCAGAAGCCTCACCGTATTCGCTGGAAGGCCAGCTCCAGTTCATCCTCGATAAGTGGCCTCACCTGCTGGATGAAAAATTCGTTTCCCGCATTGTGCGAGGAATGGACTTTTTGCGCGAAGAAGCCATCCGCCAGCACCTGACGCATGGCGACTTCAAGGCCGATGTCCCCATGCAGACCTTCGGCGGCGGCGAATACCAGGAGTACGAAAAGTATAGTCCCGATAAAGACTGGATGCCGCGCCTGGTGTTGATCGCCAAGAATTCCTACGTCTGGCTCGAACAGCTTTCGCGCAAATATGGTCGTTGGATCAAAACGCTCGACCAGATCCCCGATGAAGAGCTGGACCTGCTGCGCGACCGCGGCTTTACCGGTCTCTGGCTGATCGGTCTGTGGGAGCGGTCGCGCGCTTCGCAGCGGATCAAACAGCGCATGGGCGACGCAGATGCAGTTGCTTCTGCGTACTCGCTCTATTCCTACGATATCGCAGAGGATCTGGGCGGCTGGCTGGCTCTGGAGAGCCTGCGCTCGCGCGCCTGGCAGCGCGGCGTTCGACTTTCTGCGGATATGGTCCCCAATCATATGGGCATCGACTCGCAGTGGGTGATCGAGCATCCCGACTGGTTCCTCTCGCTTCCCTATTCACCGTATCCTTCTTATTCCTTCAACTCTGAAAATCTTTCGGATGATCCGCGCGTAGGGATCTATCTGGAGGATCATTATTATGACAGGACCGACGCGGCGGTAGTCTTCCAGCGTCGCGATCACCAGAGGGGCGACGTACGCTATATCTATCACGGCAATGACGGCACATCCTTTCCGTGGAATGATACCGCCCAGCTCGATTACCTGAAGGCAGAGGTGCGTGAAGCGGTCATTCAGACTATCCTGCACGTGGCGCGCAACTTCCCGGTCATCCGCTTCGACGCGGCGATGACCCTGGCCAAAAAGCATATCCAGCGCCTGTGGTTCCCGGAACCCGGTTCGGGCGGCGCCATCCCGTCCCGCTCGGAGCATGGCCTGACCCGCGCCGAGTTCGACGCCGCCATCCCGAACGAGTTCTGGCGCGATGTCGTAGACCGGGTCGCCGCGGAGGTCCCCGATACGCTGCTCCTGGCGGAAGCCTTCTGGCTGCTCGAAGGATATTTCGTCCGTACCCTGGGCATGCACCGGGTCTACAATTCGGCGTTTATGCACATGCTGCGAGATGAAGATAACGAAAAGTATCGCATGGCGATCAAGAACACGCTCGAGTTCGACCCGCAGATCCTCAAGCGCTATGTCAATTTTATGAGCAACCCGGACGAGAAAACGGCCATCGAGCAGTTTGGCAATGGGGACAAATACTTTGGTGTCGCAATAGTGTTGGCGACACTGCCCGGCCTGCCCATGTTCGGTCACGGACAGGTGGAGGGCTTCCGCGAAAAATATGGGATGGAGTTCCGCAAGCCCAAATGGGATGAGACGTCTGACGAGGGCCTGATCGGCGGCCATGCCTGGAAGATCTTCCCGATCCTGCACCGCCGCTACCTATTCGCCGATGTGGAGAACTTCTACCTCTACGACTTGTTCACGGCCGGCGGCACGGTGGATGAGAACGTATTTGCCTACTCCAACGTGTTCCAGGATGAACGCGGTCTGGTCATTTACCACAACCGCTTTGGCGAGACCAGCGGCTGGATCAAGATTTCGGCCGCCTATCTCGATAAAGGTACCGGCGACCTGCGCCAGAGATCGATTGCCGAGGCGCTGGGACTGCCATTTGAGGGATTTGTCATCTCCAAGGATTATGTTACCCACCTCGAATACATCCGCTCCTGCGAGGATCTCTGGCAGAAAGGGATGTACCTCGAGCTGCGCGCCTACCAGCACCAGGTCTTTATGGACTGGCGCTTTGTGGACGATGAGAGGTGGCATGAGATTTATGTCGCCTTGAATGGCGCAGGTGTCGAGTCCTTGCAAGCCAGGTGGGATGAGATGTTCGCGGAGAAGAACAAGGAAGTGAAGGTCAAAAAGCCGCGTAAAAAGGCTGCCGTTAAGAAAACCGGCTCCGCAAAGCCAAGAGCGCCGCGAAAGAAGAAGTCAGAAGGGGATTCAGGAGAAACGGCCACCCAAAAAACGTCTCCTAAGAAAGCGGTCAAGCCCACTTCAGGCAAAAAGTAAAACATCGATACGGCGGTAAAAAACCGCCGTATCGATTTGTAGCAATCCTGATCCAGCTCTTTCCAGCATGTCGTACTCTGGTCAACAATGAAAATCAAACTATACCTCCTGGCCCTGCTCATTTTTTTTGGTATAGATGCTCTCTGGCTCGGCCTGATTGCGCCGGGATTCTACCGGTCGCAGATCGGTCACCTGATGGCGGAAACACCAAATTTATATGCGGCAGGCATTTTTTATCTGCTATTTGTGGGTGTGCTCGTGTACTTCGTGATAGAGCCTGCACTTCGTATAGGCAATACGCGAGACGTATGGGTCCGCGGAGCGCTGTTTGGCCTGGTGACGTATGCTACGTACGATATGACCAACCTCGCCACCCTGCGCGATTGGCCGGTACTCGTCACAGTTGTCGATCTGGCCTGGGGAACGATACTGACCGCGGGGACCGCCGCGGCCAGTGTATGGGCAGGCAGGAAAATCCTCTAGTGAGAACGGCTGCCGGCCTTGCACGAAAGGGTCTTCGTCAAATGGATTTTTCGGGGGCCAGTTTGGTGATCCGCTTGCGGGTGGATTCCCGGCTCTGAATCAGGCTCAATCCTCCTACGTAAAAAAAGCCAAGTGCGTAAACGACCATCCAGGGAGCTAATCCCCAACCGATGATCGGGGTTAGTATGACTCCCGTGACCAGGGCATAGATCCCCAGTAGAAACTCGATCCAGATCAGCGGGCTGACCGGGACAAAATAAGCCTTGTCGATGGGCTTGCGCCGCTTTTTCGCATCCCGGAGATCCAGTTTCGGGGTGCGAATAAAGACCCCTCCTTTCCCGAACAGCCCTTCCAAGACAGCAATAGATGTGTTCAAACAGAGTCCAAAGCCCGTGATAGTGAGAAGCGGCAGCAGCCGGATCCGCTCGAACAGGGAGGGAGAGTGGGATGCCTTGGCCGCCAGGTATACGAGCGGAGGCCCGAATCCCGCAATGATCGAAAGCGGGAACAGCTTGAATGCCTGCGGAGCGATCAGTCCCACAGGCAGGGTCAGTAGAAGAATAGCCAGCATCAACGGGTGAACGCCATAGCCCGTCAGATGGAGAAGCGCCAGCAAGCGGACATGGAACGGCAGCTTTGAATTATCGAAGACCCGCGGCAGGATCTTTCGAACCACCTGGAAGCTGCCCTTGGCCCAGCGGAACTGCTGGTTCTTAAAGGCTTCGACATGAGCGGGAAGCTCCGCCGGCACAACCACATCCGGCAGATAGTCGATCTTCCAGCCGCGCATCTGGGCACGGTAACTTAGATCAAGATCTTCGGTCAGGGTATCCCATTGCCAGCCGCCCGCATCCTCGATACAAGTTCGGCGCCACAGGCCGGCTGTCCCGTTGAAGTTGAGGAAGAAATCATTTCGCGAGCGAACGGTCTGTTCCACAATAAAATGGCCATCGATGGCCATTGCTTCGACCCGTGTGAGGGAATTGTATTTTCGGTTGGTATGGCCCCAACGGGTTTGAAGACATCCCAGCTTTGGATTATTGAAGGGCGGGACTGTTTTCTTCAGCCAGTCGGGATTGGGAATAAAGTCGGCGTCGAAGATCGCAATCAGCTCACCTGTGGCTGTTTGAAGTCCATGGGCCAGTGCACCGGCCTTGTAACCGGTGCGGTCGGTGCGATGGATCCATTCGATGTCGATTCCCTGGAATTTATACTGGTCCACCAGATTACGGGTTAGGATGGCAGTATCGTCTGTGGAATCATCCAACACCTGGATTTGCAGCCTGTCAGACGGATAATCCAGGCGTGTTACCGAGGCCAGCAGGCGCTCGATCGTATATTTCTCATTGAAGATAGGCAGTTGGATGGTTACTTTTGGATATTCGTCAAGGACCGGTGTTTTTCTCCTCTTTAGTGGACGGGTCTTTGACGATAGATACAGAATGGCGTTGACCAGATTATGCAGTCCATAGAGTCCTAATAGAAAAACGATTAGGAGGTATAAAGCTCCCAATAATTGGGAAACGATTTGCATACATACGTTCCTTTCGCATAGGAATGATCTCTCTTGATTTGACACCCAGAGAGCAGATAACCACGGCGTTTATGGTTATATGTCTATCAACGAAAGGAAGGCGGTTGTAGTACTGCTTTTGAGTATTATTTTTTTAGGGAAGGATTAGAATTTGCTCATACCGCGCAGCTCTCAGGGATTTAATCCCCTTAAAACAAAACGTCCCGCCGGTCAATTGATTTCGACAGGGCGGGACGAATTCCTGACAAGCTATCCGCTGGCAGGCCGGATATCTTTTGTGCGCCACCAGTAGAGATAAAAATAGAGGATCACGAGCGCAGAAATCCAGAAGATGACGGAGGCAATGACGCCCTCGCGGGATGTCAACGGGATCATAGGGTTGGGATCCAGCCAGGGGAGGGCCTCCGGCATCGGCTTCCGGTCCAGGGCATAATACAGGACGTCCTCCAGGCCGCTAAAGGCCGCGACAAACAGCGATGTGACAAAGTATAGACAATCTTTCCAGGACCCCCAGAGCAGGATCGTGCCCATGACCGCGTATCCCGTCAGGGTGACAAACCAGCCGGTATGGTACATGTCAGCGTATTCCACCATATTGTTGGTTTCAAAGATCCTCTGCCAGAGCAGGATGTCTGTGACCGTATAAAAGAAAAGAGCAATGATTGTGGCGATGACTGTGCGATACTTGTTCATGAGTGTTGTTCTCCGATTGCCAGCCCCGTGTCAGGTGTTGAACGGCAGCTGTGTGATGAAGGTTCGATGAATCCGTCCGCCGACCGGACAATGATTTTCGCTAGTATACACGGCCTTGTATGAACAACACATTGTTATAAACTTACAGTTTGCCTGAAATTCCCCGACGATTGGTATACGCTTTATTTCCCCCAGCGCGGCTGATAATCGCAGTACTGGTTGTCGGTCAGGCGGCGGATATCGCTTCCATCTGCACGCATGATATAGATTTCACAGCTCCCGGTGTTCCTATTTGCCACATCCGTGTATCCGCTGTAGACGATCCATTGCCCATCGGGTGAGAAACTCTCGCCCTGGGAATTGAAACCCGGCTCGGAGATCTGGTGCAGGTCGCTGCCATCGACATTCATGATGTATATCTCGTGCATGAACGAGCCGCCCATATCCAGAACGATCCGGTCGTGGACCGACCAGCTGCTGTGGCCGCGGGTGTCGATTGTTTCGTTGACCAGCTCCGGATCCTGCCCGCTGCGGTCCATGATATAGAGCTGGTTGTTTTCCCCACGCCCGAAGGCGAACAGGATCTTCGAGCCGTCTGGGGACCAGGTGGCATCATGGGCATCGCGGCCCGAATAGCGGTACAGGGGACGCGGGTTGGTCCCATCCCGATCCATGATCCAGATCTGCCGGTTGTTATTCCCTGCCCGGTAGGTAAACAGGATATACCGGTTGTCCGGGGAAATTTCAGGGGTGCTCACGTACTCTCCCAATTCTGTCAGCTGAGTCAGTTCAAGGCCGGTTAGATCCAGCTCGAAAATCTCAGATTTGTCCTCCTGGCCGGAGACAAAGACAACGTATGCGCCATCCGGAGAAAGGGATGCATTGTAGCTGGCCAGGGATGTGTCGGTCAGGCGCTTCCAGCCACTGCCATCGGGATTGATGATACAGATCTCGTCGCCGGCCACCTGGCAGGTGTACACGATCCGCCCCGTTGGATGGGTTGTATCGATGGCAATTTCAGTCACCACGTTGACAGCGGTTTCCAAGTCGTCTGCGGTTTCAGAGATGATTGGTGCCACGGTGGCCGGGGTGGTGGCTGTGCCGGAACCGCGGGATAGGTTTCCAATCACATAGCTGGCCGTCAGCCCCAGGCCGCCCAGGCACATCAACCCG
>DATAKV010000056.1:0-7528 GCA_036261375.1 Anaerolineales bacterium | reverse complement strand
ATAACCGGGCAGCAGCAGAGCTGATGGGTATCCCATCCACTCGGATCCTGGCCTTGAGTTTTGGCCTCGGAACCATGCTTGCTGCTGTTTCCGGCGCGCTGATCGCGACCTTCTTCCCGTTCAGTATCCTGGCTGGCGGCGGCTATGAATTGAAAAGTTTCGTGATCGGCGTGCTGGGTGGGCTTGGGAATCCGATCGGCGCATTGTTCGGCGGATTGATCCTGGGCATCCTGGAAGGGATTATCCCGGCATTTTTGGAAACATCCTGGGTGCCTGTGATCGAATTTGTCCTGTTTGTCCTCATCCTGCTTGTGCGCCCCAGCGGACTCTTTGGAGCAAAACAATGAAAACCTGGCAACGATATAGTGGTCTCCTCCTGCCTGTTCTGGTCGTGGCTGCCCTGGTGCTCTGGCCGGCCATCAGTGGTAAAGCGGCAAATCGTGAAAGCGCGTTCACGATCCTGAAAGCCATTGCCCTGGCATCGAGCTTGAACATCCTGCTCGGATATACCGGGTATGTAAGTTTTGGCCACATCGTCTTCTACGGGTTTGGCGGATACGTCGGTTTATATCTGCTCACCGAACAGGAGCTGTCTCTTTGGTTCGCCATGCTGGCAGGCGGACTGGCCTCAGGCATTCTGGCATTTCTGCTTGGCAAGGCCATCCTGCGGCTGCGCGGCGCGTATTTCGCACTGGCGACCATCGGCGTCAACGAAGCGATGAAGGCATTCGTCAACAACTTCGATCTTTTCGGCGGGCCAACCGGCATCACACTTAATTTCAGTGTGTATAAAGCCTATGGAGGCGCGGCTCAGGCATTGCAAACCTCCTTCTATATCGGCGCAGGTCTAGCGTTGCTGGCAGTTTTGCTCAGCTATGTGGTTCGATCTTCGAAGTTTGGGCTGGGACTCCTGGCGATCCGTGAAAATGAAGATGCCGCCGAAGTGATGGGTGTTTTCGCTCCAAACGCCAAGACCTGGGCGTATGTCCTATCGGCAATCATCCCGGGTATGATCGGTGTGTTGTTCTTCTTCAAGAATGGCAATGTAGAACCGCACGATGCCTTTCCACTTCACGCATCCATAGAGCTGCTGGTTATGGTGATGCTTGGCGGCCAGGGGACGGTGCTGGGGCCGATCCTAGGGGCATTTGCCTATCAGGGCATGCGCGGCTTTCTGGTCACTAATGATTTCTTCAAGGATATCCAGTTATCCGTCTCCGGTGTGCTGCTCCTGATCATCGTACTCTTCATCCCCGCCGGCGCGATCGGCTGGCTGAGACATCGCATTCCAACCTTGAGGAGGGTATTCGCATGACAATACTTCTATCTCTGCAAGGGATCTCGAAACGCTTTGGCGGACTCCAGGCACTGTCCAATGTTACCTTCGATCTTCCACAGGGACAAATCCTGGGATTGATCGGTCCGAACGGAGCCGGCAAGACGACCCTCTTCAATGCCATCAATGGGGTTTTTCCTCCGGAAAGTGGTCGGATCGTTTTCCGCGATAAGGACGTGACCCGTTTCAAGCCGTACCAGTTGGCAAAGATGGGCATGGCGCGCACGCACCAGATCGTCCGCCCGCTGAGCGAGCTGACCGTCCGGGAAAACGTGATGGTCGGCGCCTGTTTTGGTCACGAGAGCCAGAGCCTGGGCAATGCCATAAAAATCGCCGACGAAGTGCTGGAGTTTGTCGGGCTGGAGTCCAGATCTGACCAGCTGGCTGGCAGCCTCAACGTCGCGCAGAAGAAACGACTGGAAATGGCGCGGGCCCTCGCCGCCCATCCATTTCTTCTTCTGCTGGATGAGGTACTGGCAGGACTCAATCACTCAGAGATCGACAACATGATTCAGACCGTATTGAAGATCCGTGAGCAGGGTATCACGATCATCATGATCGAACACCTAATGAAGGCCATGATGCATGTTTCTGACAGGATCGTCGTCCTGGATTACGGAATGCAGATCGCCGAGGGAAGCCCTGAAAAGATCACCAACGATCCGAAAGTGATCGAGGCCTATCTCGGTGATCCGCGCCTGGCCGAACAGCTTCTGGAGGATGAATAACATGGCACTTCTGGAAATTTCCAAGATCGTCTCGGGGTATGGAGATGTTCAAATTTTATGGGGCTCCAGCATGAACCTTGAGAAGGGTAAATTAACATGCCTGGTTGGGGGCAATGGTGTTGGAAAGACGACATTGCTTCGAACGGTCATAGGCTTGCTCTCCCCATGGTCTGGAACCATTCATTTTGATGGAAAAGATGTCAGCCGACTTCCTGCCTACACGAAGGCAGAAATGGGGCTTGTGCTGGTTCCGGAGGGACGCCAATTGTTCACCGACATGACCATCTACGAAAATCTGGAAATGGGCGCTTCCAACCAGCGCGCTCAGCCCCACTTTGTCCGAAACCTTGAGCGTGTCTACGATATGTTCCCCCGCCTTAAGGAACGCAGCACCCAAAAAGCCGGAACATTAAGCGGCGGCGAACAACAAATGCTGGCGGTAGCGCGTGGTATCATGGCAGAACCGACGATCCTTTTCATAGACGAACTTTCCCTTGGCCTCGCCCCTGTTCTCGTCCTGCAGCTGTTCGAGAGTCTCAGGCAGCTGCGCGAACAGGGAATGACCATCCTTCTGGTCGAACAGAACGTGCAGCTGGCGCTGGCGATCAGCGATTATGGTTACGTGATCGTGGAAGGAAAAATCGGACTCCAGGGCGAAGCTCGTGCTTTGATCAGGGATAAACACATTCGTGAGGCCTATCTGGGATTGTAAAGAATACAGAATATGACCTTATTCACTCCGATTTCATGACAGCAGCATGGATATCCAGGCGTATAATCCACTTGTAACAGTTTTCACAAATAGCGCTACGTCGCTTGCACCACATGGAGGTCAAAATGTTTGTCGGTGAAAGAATGTCCCGTCCCGTAATTTCCGTTTCGCCAGATATGCCCATCAATGACTGCCTGGCCATGTTCCGTAAGGAGCACATCCGCCGCGCACCGGTCATGAAGGACGGTAAACTGGTCGGTATTGTCTCGGAACGAGATTTGTTGAACGCCACGCCTTCGTCTGCTACCACGCTGAGCGTCTGGGAGCTGCATTACCTGATCAGTAAGGTCACAGTCAAAAACGTTATGGCCAAGAAGGTTATTACTGTCGATCAGGATACGCCGATCGAAGAAGCAGCACGGATCATGGCCGATAAAAAGATCGGCGGCGTACCCGTAGTCAGTGGAGGTAATGTGGTTGGCATCATTACAGAGACCGACTTATTCAAGATCTTCCTCGAATTGATGGGTGCCCGTTACAAAGCTCAGCGTGTCACGGTCCAGCTCGCCGACGAACCCGGACAGCTTGCAAAGCTGACACAGGCCATCGCCCACAATGGCGGCAACTTCATCTCCTTCGGTATGTTTTCCGGTCCGAATGCAAACACCCGGCTTGTCACATTCAAAGTGGAAGGCATCTCAAAGAATAAGATTAAGGAAGTCCTCGATTCAGTTGTAATGAAGTTCTGGGATATGCGCATGAGCTAAGTTCTTCAACTTTTTAGTACATGGTCACAGACCGCCAGCCGGCGGTCTGTCTATTTAAAAGTGAATATTCTGCTTTATAATCTAGCTGCGGGGATTTGATTACGAACATCACACTTACATCATCCATAAATACATTTGCAGGTATTGGAGGCTGTTGTGATCGACCACATCCTTGTCCCATTGGATGGCTCTTCTCTGGCAGAGTGCGTTCTGCCACATGTACTGGCGCTTGCACCGGTAACAAAAGCGCGCGTTACCCTCATCCACGTGCTGGAGCACCCCAACAATCGCAACGGCAGTCCGCCCATCGACCCGGTGGGCTGGCACATGCACAAACAGGAGTCGCAGGCATACCTCGAGCAGAAGGCCGCTCAGCTGGAAGCAAAGGGGCTGGAGGTCCAGTATGTGCTCCTGGAGGGTAACGCAGCCGAGAGCATTGTCGAGTACGCCCGTGCTCAGTCTGTCCATCTGATCGCTCTGAGCACCCATGGACGCACTGGCCTAAGCGGGTGGAACGTCAGTAGTGTGGTGCAGAAAGTGCTGCTGCGCTCATACCGTTCGATCATGCTGGTACGAGCTTATGCTGTCGACAGCCTCATGGAGGTCCAGTACAAACGCCTATTCGTTGCTTATGATTGTTCCACGCGTGGGGAATTTGTCCTGCCGTTCTCGATCAGCGTTGCCCAGCACTATAAATCACGGTTGGTACTCGGTACGGTTGTAGAAAGGCCTCAGTTCATCCAGCGTCTGCCTCCATCCGAGGAGGAGATCTCTATGATCAATCAGCTGACCGAATGGAACCAGAAAACGGCTGCGCACTGCCACGAACAGATTATTACACAGCTCTCTATGAAAGGCATCGACGTCGAAACCCATGTCGAGGTCGGTGAGCATGTCATCAGCTCCATCCATAACATGGTGGATGCAGCCAAAGCGGACCTGGTTCTGCTGGTCGCCCATGGCGATACCGGTGAAAGGCGCTGGCCCTATGGGAGCGTTACCACCAGCCTGATCGCTCACGGGAACGCCCCACTGCTGATTCTTCAGGATCTGACTGAACAGGATGCACAGCCATCGCCGGCCGAACAGGCGATCGGTGAAAGTCGAGGTCACTAGCTCATGGAGCAGGTGACCCAACGCATCGATCCGCTGGTGTCTGCGCAGAGGGAGGATCCAGCAGATCTGCTGGCCGCAAAATTGAAAGAGAGCACACCCCGCAGGGGTCCATTCCCCATTCCGGAACGCCTTAAAAAAATAGAGGATTTATTCCAGGCAGCCTACAGCCACTTTGAAGAGTCTTTGAAGAGCCAGGCAGTCGTATCCATCACTTCGGAATGGCTTCTGGATAACTTTTATGTTCTCGAGCAGGCTATACGAGTCGTTGAAGAGGATCTGCCGGCCGACTACTATGCCCGCCTGCCGAAGACCGCGGATGGCTGGCCGCGCATTCAGCTGGTCACCCAGGCTCTGCACTACAACGCCCCGCGCCTGGATCTGGACATGGTCCAAAAGTTCATCCACTCCTTTCAGAGGACAACAACGCTCCGGGTTGGTGAACTTTGGGCGCTGCCTCTCCTGCTCCGCCTGACCGTTCTTGAGACCCTGGCCAATCGTCTCGCGGAGATCACCCAGCTGGTCTGGACCCCTCAACCAGTCTCCCCCCTTTGGAAGGAGGTTGAATCCGCCCTGGGCACTACCAGCCCCGAAGCGGAAACGCAGGTGATCAATTCCATCCTCAATCTACGCTGGATCTCGACACTCGACTGGAAGGATTTCTTCGAGTCCACCAGTGTTTTGGAACAGATCCTTCGGGAGGACCCTGCAGGAATCTATGAGGAATCGGAGTTCGACACGCGCAACAAGGTTCGCAGCGAGGTCGAGGAGCTTAGCCATGGCTCTCACCTCGGTGAAGCAGACGTTGCCCGGCGGGCCATCGAGCTGGCCAGGTCTGCAAGCTCCCCGCGCCAACAACATGTTGGCTACTATCTACTCGCAGAGGGACGGAGCGTTCTTGAAGAGCAGATCCGATTCCGCCCCACAGCCCGCGGCAGGGTCCTGCGGGCGGCACGCAGCCAGCCGACCTTTGTCTATCTGGGCAGCATCACATTCGTTTTTCTGTTGAGCCTGTTATCCCTCATCCTCATCATTTCCCGCCTGACGTCAGACCCCGTCCAGATCGGGGCAGCAATTCTACTGGCCATCCTGCCTGTCCTGGCAGTTGCCATCCATATTGTCAACTGGCTGGTGATCCTGCTGGTGCCGCCCCGTTCTCTCCCCAAGCTCAACCTCGAAAAAGGAGTACCAGACGAATACCGGACCATGGTCGTCGTCCCCGCTTTGGTTGGCACACAGCGCGATGTAAACTTCCTATTCAGACAGATCGAGAACCACTATGTGGCCAACACCGACAGGAACATTCTCTTCGCCCTGCTAACCGACTTTGCCGACGCCCAGGAAAAAAACATGCCTGGGGATGAGGAGTTGATCGCGGAGGCCACTGCCCGAATCGATCAATTGAATGAACGATATGGCAGCCCGGATGATCGTCCATTTTATCTTTTCCACCGTGAGAGAACCTGGAATGACAGCGAAGAAAGCTGGATGGGCTGGGAGCGGAAACGCGGCAAGCTCGAGGAGTTCAATGAGCTGCTGAGAGGCAGCACAGACACCACCTATACGACGCGGATCGGCGACCTGAATCGACTGAGCTCGATTCGGTACGTGATCACCCTGGATGCCGACACCCTACTGCCGCGCGAAAGTGCACGGCGGCTGATCGGAACTCTGGCACACGTACTAAACCAGGCCGTGTTCGATCCGGCTTCGGGGCGGGTCAAAGCAGGATATACCATTCTTCAACCGCGGGTTCAGGTTCGACCCGCGGTCGTCAACCAATCGATCTTCTCCCGCGTATACGCCGGCGACTCGACGATCGACCTGTACAGCCGAGCCGTATCCGATGTGTACCAGGATTTGTTCGGTGAAGGCAATTTCGTCGGCAAAGGCATTTATGATGTAGATGCATTCCGCCAGAGTCTGCACGGCAAGATTCCGGAGAATCGTCTATTAAGTCACGACTTGTTCGAGGCACTCCAAAGCCGCTGCGGCCTGGTGACGGATGTGATCCTGTTCGAGGATTACCCACCTCATTATCTCGCCTATACTGACCGTCTCCACCGCTGGGTGCGCGGCGACTGGCAGCTGCTGCCCTGGCTGGGGCGCTGGGTACCGCACCGCACAGACGGAAGGGCGCGTAATTCACTCTCTTTGATCGACCGGTGGAGGATCTTAGATAACCTGCGGCGCAGCGTGACATCCCTTGCCAGCCTGGCCTTATTGATCGGCGGCTGGCTCTTCCTGCCAGGCTCCCGGATCGGCTGGACCCTGCTAGCTCTATCACCTTACTGGGTGCCGATCCTCACCAGTATGATCTCAGAAATCCTGCGTAACGCAGCCCAGGAATATCCAAACTTTGAAACCCGTTCCATTCGGATGACTGCCCTGCGCTCGTTCTTCGAGGTCCTTTTCCTGCCGCATGAATCGCTTGTCAATCTGGATGCCATCGCTACCACGGTAGTGCGGTTGTATATCACCCACAAACGGCTGCTCGAATGGATGACTGCTGCCCATATCGTCCAGCTATTTGGGAAACGACTCAAAGTGAAGTCTGCGTGGCAGGCCATGGTAATCGCTTCGCTGTTCGCCATAGGTATGGCGATCATCATTCTTCTTCAGCAGCCTGCAGCCATGGGAATTGCCTCGGCGTTTCTGCTTGGCTGGGTAATATCACCGACAATCGCCGCCCGCATCAGCGTCCCAGACCGGCAGCCTGAAATTACCTTTACTTCCGCTCAGGAAAAAAAACTGCGGCTACTGGCGCGCTCGACCTGGCTGTACTTCGAGCACTTTGTCGGGCCGGAAGACCGCTGGCTCCCGCCGGATCACTACCAGGAAAGCCCGCGCGGCCAGGTCCAGCACCAGACCT
>DATAKV010000055.1:0-3184 GCA_036261375.1 Anaerolineales bacterium | reverse complement strand
GTCTGGGCGATCTGGGCATTCTGCTCGGCCAGCGCGGCATTGGTCACAGCTATGGACTGTGCTTCGCGTGCCTCTCCCTCGGCCCGGGTGGCATCGTTGCGGGAGATCCAGGCGAAAATGCTCAACACGATACTGACCACCAGCGCCAGGGAAACGCCTGCCAGGAGTGTCCGCTGGCGGCGGTTCGCATACTTGCGGCTGGCATTGATGTACTCCGCCTGGATCGGGACGATCTGGCGGTTTTCGTGACCGGAAGCCTGCGCCGACCAGCGCTCGGCCTCCTCGAGCTCCGTGCCATACAGGAGGAAGCTGTTGTTACGGTTCTTCTGTGTCCATTCGTTGGCCTGCTGTAACAGGCGGGTATGCTGCTGCACCCAGCTCAGGTCCGTGTTGATCGATTGGACCAGGCGCGGCAGGGTTTCCTCGAGATTATCCTCACTGCGCAGGTAGACCCAGTTGGTCGACGCAAGTTTCTCGTGCATCGTCGAGTCTTTGTCCGGCTCACGGTACAACACGGGGATCAGCTTCTTATTCAGGCTGATGCCGAACTCAAGCTCCTGGGCGCAGATGTTTGATTTCAGGGAATCGGGACTGATGACGAACAGGAACGCGTCGCTGCCCTGGATGGCCTCTTTGATGGTCTCCATCCAGTCGGACGCCAGCTCGATGCCTTCCCAGTCTACCCAGGCATGTACGCCGGCCTGGTCCAGGGCTTCATTGAGTTTCTGGACAAAGGGCTTGTCTTTTCGGGAGTACGAGATAAAGACCCGGCCGTTCGCTCCCTGTTCTGTGTCAGTCATCCAGGATCCTGTGTGTTGTTAGCAGCGGGCGACGAACCAGGCGGCGACGTACCCTTCGGTACCGGCCGCATCCCTGACCTTGAGCCACTGGTCGTTCCTGCCGATCTTGGTCTCGCCGTTGGGTTCGGTGACGACGAATTCCGTGCCAAGAGGCAGGCGCTTGATCAGCGTTGCGTTGCTGACGACCGGCTGCTTGCGCAGGGCGATCGCTTCGGCCGTGGCGCGGACCTTCAGCGGTCCACCGTTGACCGGGGCAGTCGCGGCGGCTGTCGGCGCGGTGGGCTGGGAGCCGCTGGCATACTTGACATACCAGGCAGCAATAAATCCTTCCCTGTTCGTCGCATCCCGGACTTTGAGCCACTGTCCCACGACGCCGACCCTGGGGATCACCTGGCTGGCAGGCTCGATGCTGACCAACTCCTCTGTAACAGGTATGCGGCGGATCAGCGTCTTCGGGTCGATCACCGGCTGGGAGCGCAGGGACAGTTCCTCGAGCGGCACAAACAGCAGCGCTCCAGGCGGCAGGTTGGATGAAGAAGTGGTAGAAGCCGGGGTGGCCGGTGCGGGGACGGACGCGTTGGCTTTCGTCTCCGATACGTACCAGGCCGCCACATATCCCTGCTCCCCGGCCGGCTCCTGGACGTGGAGCCACTTGTCAAAAACACCGATCTTGGCGTTCGTTTTGGCCCTGGTTTCGAGCGAGATCAGCTCCGTTCCTTTGATCAGCCGCTTCCACAAATACCCGTTGACCGAAGGCTCAGCCCGCAGGGCCAGGTCATCCTCCGTCGCGTACAGCAGGAACCGGTCGGCAGGGATGGCGACCTTCTTCTGTTTCGGCGGCTCTGCCGGTGCTGCAGCGACCGCGTCGAACCACAGCACCGCGCTGATCTCCTTCTCGATGGTTGCACCGTTGAACTTGTATCGCGAGGTCAGCAGCACTTCCTTCTCGGGGCTGTCGCCGCCGTATTTGTAGGGATCATACAGGATATAGTCGTTCCCGTTCTTTTCCTTGACAAGTACAAAATGGGTCTGGATGCCCGCCTGTTTGTTCCAGTCCACCTGTAAAATGACGGGTTTTCCGGCCTCGAGCGCCGCGTCGATCTCGGCGATGGGCGCGGGGGACTTCTCGCAGGGCTGCATGTCGCGGTAGGCACAGTTCGGCCAGACGTAAGGCAGCACACTGGGGATAAAAAAGGCGCCCTGGAAACCGCCCGCTTTTTTCATTTTCTCGTTGACGGTTTCCGGGGTCTCGTTGTAGCCAATGCCGTTCAGCATCATCGTGACCGATGTCAGCAGACAACCCCAGCCGCCAATGGTCTCGTTTGAATTGCCAAGTTTGACGTTCTTCCACTTCTCGTCATTCTGGTACAAAATTTGAGTCTTGAACATCTACCTGCCTCCTGCGTTGGTCTGGAACGCTCGCTATCTTTTTGACAAGCGGTGATTATATTGGCTAATTTTTATGATTGTACTCCAAACCGGAGAGGGAAGACCCCCGGGCAATTGACCTGTAACCCTACTTAAAACACTTTTTAGACCGATCAGTTGCCACCTTCCGAGCTATTTCCGGCATCCCACCAGCGTGAGAGGTGCTTTTGCGGGCGGAGCGGCTGGTCGGCATAGTGCGACACATCGTTGAAGAGCATCAACCGGGCATGGACGGTGTCGCGGAAGTCCAGGATGTTCAGGCAGGCGGGCGCCTGGTCCAGGCGGTCGCGGTAGCCGCGCCCATCGAAGCCGAGCAGGCTGCTCAGGATCAGGCGGATGGTTGCCTTGTGCGAGACCACGACCACATTTTTATCCTTGTGGCTGACCACGATCTCGCGGATGACCGGCAGGGCGCGTGCCAGCACACTGATGCCCGATTCGCCGCCTTCGGGAGCGAAGGTGAACGGATCGGTCTCCCACGAGATATATTCCTCGGGGAACTGCGCCTCCACTTCCTTGCGGGCCATTCCTTCCCAGTGTCCGTGACTGATCTCACGCAGCCCCTCCTTCGGGATGACCTCCAGGCCGTGCGGCTGAGCCAGGATCCTGGCCGTCTCCATCGTCCTGTCGAGCGGACTGGTGTAGATCACGGCGACCTGATCGTCTGCCAGCCGCCGGGCGAGACGCTCTGCCTGGGCGCGTCCCTCCTCTGAGAGATAGACGTTTGCCGCGCCCGAGAAGCGGTCCTCCGCTGTCAATTGTGTGGCGCCATGCCGGATGAGGTAGAGACGAGTTGTCATGGGCGGTGCCTCGTTTTTCGCTGAGATGCCAACACTTGTAGTTTAACCGGTAATTATGAATCGAGAAGGGGTGACATAAGAATCATGTCACCCCTTCGGAGTTGTTTTGAATAAAGGAGATTTATACTCCGAACTTTACATACCTGTCGAAGAATT
>DATAKV010000052.1:0-5922 GCA_036261375.1 Anaerolineales bacterium | reverse complement strand
GGGTCTGTGACGCAGTTGACGAGTAACATCTGCTGCAGCCGGGGATGATAGATCAGGTCCGCTCCCCAGCACGGAGGCGGGTTCTCCACGACCGCGGTGGGAACAAGGGTAGGAACTGCAGTAGGGACGGCTGTCGGTGTGGCGGGAGCACATCCGATAACGATAAAGGCACATACCACGATGAGAAGTTTTCTCATGCCGGTCTCTCTTTTCCTGGCTTGAATTTCCAACCCTTATAGCATACCTGCGAATTCTTTTCACCCCACTTCAGTAGCGTCTGTCATTGCACCGTTGGTTTGAAGCCGGGGAGTGCAGGTGCAGCCATCTCATCGAATCTCCTTTACTCCTGGTTCCCGAGATTACTTCGCCATTTACTTCGTTCGGGCTTGCAATGACAGAATCTATCGTGGAACCATCCACGCCAGCACGTTTTGGATCATCTTATCCCAGTAGGCCCAGTTGTGCTCGCCGGGTCCCTCTTCATAGATAAGATCGAACGGCAGTCTGCGGAGCGCATCGCGGAACCGGACGTTATCGGCATAGAGAAAATCCTCCGTTCCGCAGCACTGGTACAGCCGCGGCTTGACGGCAGATTTCGCTGCCTTTCTGGCCAGCGCAAACAGGTCGTGCCTGCTGCCCCGCACCTTGCTCACATCGCCAAAGACGGTCCGCATCTCTGCCAGCCAGGCCTTGTCCTCGGGGTGATCATGGCCTTTTACCACTTCCCGGATATCCACCGCGCCCGAGAGGGAAGCCGCCGCGGCAAAGCGCTCGGGATGGGTCAGTGCCAGCTTGAACGCGCCGTACCCGCCCATGGACAAGCCGGCCACGAAAGTATCTTCGCGTTTGGAAGAGAGCTTGAAGAGCTCGTGCACAACCGCCGGCAGCTCCTCGCCGATGAACTGCCCGTACCGTCCCCCGTGCGCCATATCGGTGTAAAAACTCAGGTGGACGGCCGGCATCACCACGGCCAGGTTCAGATCCTCCGCATAGCGCTCAACGGACGTCCAGCGCTGCCAGGCGGTGTGGTCGTCGGAGTGGCCGTGCAGCAGGTACAGAACGCGGACCTTCGGGGCACGTTTGCTCCTCATTTCGGCCAGCGTCCTCTGTGGGAGCAGGACGTGCATTGTAGAATCCAGATTGAGAACTTCGGAATAGAACCTGACTTCGGTGAGGATCATGAGGTTTCCAGGACGCTTATTTCATTGAACAGCCGTTCCCGCAGACGATCGAAATGCTCGTGGGGCAGGTTGCCAATCCCCGTCTGCAGCTGCAGGATCAGGTCCTTGAGCAGGGTCTGGAACCTGTTCCTGTGCATCTCGAAAAAACTTTCCATCTGTTCCTCAGATACATTGCTTCCTTTGCGCTTGTTCTTCCTGCGGGCCAGCGAGTCTTTCACATAGCCCACGCTGATACTCGAAAGCCACCTGGCCACGGATACCAGCACACCTTTCCCCGACCGGAACGTACCCTTGAACACACCCTGCACCAGCTTCATATTGGTCCCCTGTTTGGCTTTTTGGAGAGCAAGGGCATACTGTCCGGCTTTTGCAGGGTCAAAGCCTTCATAGGCGAACAGCGCGTTGAGCAAATACCCCGAATAGTACGCATCGCTTGCCAGGTGGATGGCCTTGCGCCATTCCAGGATGAACACGATCTCCTGCAGGAGTTCTCTGAAAATCCTTCGAGCGACGAACAGGCATCCGTCCGAAAGCTCGAACCGGGAGACGAAGGACAGTGCAAGGAGCTGGTCGTTCGTCAGGGTTCTACCATGCTTCTTTGCCAGGTCCGTGATCATGCGCTTCCAGAGAAAGGCTGCGAGGCGCTCATCCAGAAAGGGGACCGGCACAAACAGCGCCGCACCGATCAGGAGCGAATGGTACAGTACGGTGAACATTATGCAAGGCTTCCTACCGTCTTCTCCACTGCTTCGAGAATCTCCCCTCGTTTTACCAGTTCTTTCATCGTGTTGTGGTCGTTGTACAGCGGCCTGTCTACGTGCAGGTGCTCCACGTGCCTGCGGATGACTTCCCGGGCACACTGCGTCCCTTTGCCGGGGTGGAACTCGCGGAAGTCGAGTGCCTGGGCGGCGGCCATGAACTCGATGCCCAGCACACCGTAGGCGTTATCCAGGATCTGGGTGTTCTTGAGAGACGTGTTCAGGCCCATCGAGACGAAGTCCTCCTGGTCCGCCGCGGCGGGAATGGACTGGATGCTGGCCGGCGCCGAGAGGATCTTCTGCTCCACGATCAGGTGGTCGGCGGTGTACTGGCTGAGCATCATCCCCGAGTAGAACCCCGGCTCATGGGCCAGGAAGTCCGGCAGTCCCTGCGAGAGGGCGGGGTTGGTCAGGCGGTTCATGCGCCGCTCCGAGAGCACGCAGACCATCGTGATCGCCGTGCCTGCCATGTCCATCGGCAGCGACACGGGCGTGCCCTGGAAGTTCGCCCCGGTCAGCATCAGATTGTCTTCGGGGATGAAGATCGGGTTGTCACCCACGCCGTTCAGCTCAATCTCGACCTGCGAGCGGGCATAGGCCACTGCATCCCGCGCCGCGCCGATCACCTGGGGCGTCGAGCGCATCGAATAAGCATCCTGGACCTTGGTCTTCATCTTACCGGTCGTCAGGTCGGAACCGGCGATCATTTTCGAGATATTCTTCGCCGACGCGATCGCCCCGGAGAAACCGCGCAGCTCGTGCAGCTTGGTGTTGTACGGCTTGAGATTGCCGAGCAGCGCTTCGATCGTCATTGCCGCGGCGATCTCGGCCTGCCGGATAAATCGCTCCATATCATGGATGTGCAGGGCAGACATGGCCGTCAGCAGGTTCGAGCCGTTGATCGCTGCCAGCCCATCGCGCGCCTGCAGGCCCGGGATCGGGATCCCCGCCCGCTCCATCGCCACGTGACCTGGGAGCCGCTCGACGCTTGCCCCGTTGCCGGGGTCGAAAAACGCTTCGCCTTCGCCCATCAGCAGCAGCGCGGCCTGGGCCATGGGAGCCAGGTCGCCGCTCGCACCCACCGATCCCTTCTGGCAAACCACCGGAGTAACGCCTTTGTTCAGCATCTCGATCATCGTCAACGTGATCTCGGGCCGGCACCCGGAATTGCCATGCGCATGAACGTTGATCCGTCCCGTCAGCGCCGCACGGACGTATTCGATGGGTGCCGGTTCGCCGATGCCTGCCGCGTGGTTGTAGATCAAATACTTCTGGAATTCCTTGACCTGCTCGTCGTTAAGCATGGTCTCTGAAAACTCGCCGATGCCGGTGTTCGTGCCGTACATGACTTCTTTATTGGCAAGCTTCTCCTCCAGCATCGCCCGGCAGACCTTGATCCGCTCCAGGGCTTCAGGAGCCAATTCGACTTTCTCATGGTTTCGTGCAATCGCAACGATCTTCTCGATCGTAAGGGATGAACCGTCGAGGGTGATGGTCATTCGTTTCTCCTGTTTGGTTTCGACCCACTCCGCCCCTGCCAGCGTTGTGAGCAAAGCACCTCTCCCCGAAGGGGAGGCAGGGATGGGGGTCCACATTATTGTACTCCGTCTGAACCCTTGCTATACTGGGCACATCATCCGCGTTTTGCGGGAGGATTGTCCTGAGAGAAAGGAATTTCCTTGTTAAAGACAAAACGTGTGTACGAACCCGCCGAGGCCAGCGACGGCATCCGTTTCCTCGTGGAACGTTTGTGGCCGCGGGGGATCAAGAAAGAAGAGCTCAAGATGGAAACCTGGCTGAAAGATGCCGCCCCCAGCCCCGCTCTGCGAAAATGGTTCGGTCATGACCCGGACAAATGGGATGAGTTCCAGCGGCGCTACCGGGCGGAGCTGGAGTCCAACCCGGATGCCTGGCAGCCCATCCTGCAGGCGGCGAAACAAGGAAATGTGACCCTGCTCTACAGCGCCCGGGATACGGAGCACAACAGTGCCGTTTTGCTCAAGCAGTTTTTAGAAACAAGACTTCGGAAGTCTTAGTCACGCCGTGCCGAACTTCAACCCCAGCTGCCTGAGCCAGGTACGGTAGGCAATGGCCACCCGGTCCGATTTCAGGTGCAGCTCCGCCTGCAGGTCGAGCGGCAGAAGCTCCGGGCGCTGGGACAGCACAATGGCCCGGTCTTCTTCGAAGATGGCCGTGATACGCTGGGTGTATTCCCGCTGCAGGACCTCCGGGTCTTTCCACATCGTGGACGAGATCAGGAACCAGACCGTGCTGTCCAGCTCGTCGTGCGGCGTGAGCGTAAGCATCAGGCCATGCGTGGCGGACGGCGCATCCGGTCCCCACCAGCCGGCCGGGACGTGCTTGGTCATATAAGCCGTGAACGGGCGGAAAGCACGGTAGATGTAACTGACCTTCCCGCCGCCGGTTGTGCCGTACTGGGCAGGCTGGTAGATGTACACCGGGTCGGACTCCACGCCATTGGGACCGATGCGCGCTTCGAAATCTTCCATTTCGGGATGAGCCTGGTCGCCCAGAACGCCCTCGTGCACGAACGGGAAATGAGCCGCATCCAGGAAGTTCTCGATCAGCCTCGGGCCATGGGCCGGCACGTGCGGGATCGGGTCACAGACCGCCCAGGTATAGCCTTCCTGCGCCCACTCGGGGAACGGCGGTACATCCTGGGCAGGCTTACCGAGGCAGACCCACAGCATGTCATACTTCTCCTGCACACGGTAGGTCTTGACCCGAGCTTTGGCCGGCGGCGTCTGCTCCGGGTGGGCCGGGAAGTGGACACACCTGCCCTCGCGGTTATAGGTCCAGCCGTGGTACGGGCAGCGCAGATCCTCGCCAATGATCTTCCCGCCCGAAAGTTTTGAGCCGCGGTGGATGCACAGGTCCTGCCAGGCGAGATAGTGGTTTCCAGATTTCCACAGCACAATATCCTCGCCCAGCAGCCGGACACTTAAGATAGCCTGTGCGTCCAGATCACAGGTCCGGGCTACGGGGTGCCAGTCATTGATGAGTATGGGGTCGTTGATCATAGATATCCATCCGGACTTCCGAAGTCTGGATGAGTGGTATTGTACTCTGAATGAATTATTGCTATAGGGCGGAAAACAGAATAACGAATCCTGTATAATGCCTTTACATGTCCATCACCCGCACCAACACGGAATGGCTGCACCACTTGCAGGCCGGCGGCGCCCTTCAGGAGGCCGCCATCGCCGACCTGCGCGACCTGTTGCTGCGTGCCGCCCTGTATTTCTTTAGCCGTAACCCAGGCGATTTCCAGGGGTTGGACCGGGAGGAGATTACCCAGCGGTCGGAGGACTGCGCCCAGGACGCTCTGATCGCCGTACTGGACCATCTCGCCGGGTTCCGGGGCGACAGCCAGTTCAGCACCTGGGCCTATAAATTTGCCATCAATAAAGCCTTGATGGCGGCCCGCCGGGAGCGCTGGAAGGGGGCCTCGTTCGACGAGCTCGTCTCTTCGGCAGAAGGCAATTTCCAGGAGTGGCGCATCCAAGACAAGGCAGACGGAGTAACGCCTGAGCAGTCTGCCATGCAGGGTGAGATCCAGGCGGTACTGGTGGATGTCATCGAGCATAACCTGACCGAAAAGCAGCGCCTTGTGCTGCTGCTGATGGTCTTTCAGGAGATCCCCCTGGACGAAGTGGTCCATCGCTTGGGGAGCAACCGCAATGCCGTCTATAAACTGCTGCACGATGCCCGCCGTAAGCTCAAGAGCGGACTGCTGGCGCGCGGGTTCGACATCGCCGAGATGCTTACCTTGTTCGGCGTCTCCGGGTAAGAATCGGGAAGACTGTGCAACACATGCTTGAGGAGTATTTGTGAGAAGAGACCGTTTCGAACGCTGGCTGAAGAATATCCATCACACCCGGGAGCAGGAAATTTCCTGCTCAGAGTGCTTTGACCAGGTATCCCACTTCGTCGATGTGGAACTTGCCGGGGAAGACGCGGCG
>DATAKV010000042.1:0-8251 GCA_036261375.1 Anaerolineales bacterium | reverse complement strand
GCGCCGGCTCGTGGAGCGATATCTTTCCGCCTCCCGGCGTCACCCACCTCGAGTCGGGCGTGTACTGCCTGGACGATGGGATCAACATCACCAGCGACATCGAGGGCCATAACGTGGTCCTGCGGGTCAACGATGGCGATGTCCATTTCAGCGGCAGCGCCAACATAATCCTGGATGCACCGAACAGCGGAGACCATTCCGGCCTGCTCCTGTACCTGCCCATGGACAATAATGCGAAGGTCGTGCTGAACGGTGGTGCGAACTCCGACATCAGCGGCACGATCCTGGCGCCGTCGTCGAATATCCATATCAACGGTAACGATTCCGCGTCCGGCTTCCGCAGCCAGATCATCGGCTATCGGATCGACGTCAACGGCAATGCCAATATCGTCATCAAATACAACGACGAGCAGAACTACAACACGCTGACCATGCCGGAAGTGCAGCTTTCCGAGTAAGAGGATTCATAGATATCCAGGCTTTACCGGCAGCCTGGCGATAACTTAATCGGGTATAATCTCGGGCTGTTATTTAATGACAGGAGGTGAACCGAAAACTGAATAGGGAAAGCAAGCGCATGGTCCCGGCAGAGTAACCTACCGGGATGACGAGGATAAGGGTTCTCCACCGCGCAGGTGGAGCTAACTGCCTGCCCCCTCTCCTTGGAGGAGAGGGCCAGGGTGAGGTAGGAAAATCGACAGATCAGCGGAAGCCCTTCGGGTGCGCCATCACCCGTTCCTTCTTTCCCTCCGAAATCTCAACTTTGCAACAACACCGCGCGAGCAATCACGCGGGCAATTCTGCAAAGAGTGGCAAATACCTGTCATTGCGAGTCTGCGAGAAGCAATCTCCTGTCAACGGGAGACTGCTTCGCAACCTACGCTCGCAGCGACATACAAATTTTCGGAGGACTCCCTATGTGTGGAATCGTCGGATATATCGGGCCGCGTGACGCGACACCGATTATTCTCAACGGCCTGAAACGGCTGGAATACCGCGGCTACGACTCGGCCGGTCTCGCGGTGTTAAAGGACGGCCAGCTCGAAGTCCGCAAGGACGCGGGCAAGTTATCCCAATTGTTCGACCTGCTCAGCAAGTCGCCCATCAACGGTGCGCCGGGCATCGGCCACACGCGCTGGGCTACCCACGGAGCGCCCAATGCCCGGAATGCGCATCCGCACCTCGGGCAGACCCGGCGGGTGGTCGTGGTCCAGAACGGAATCGTGGAAAACTTTCTGGAGCTCAAGGATGAGCTGACCGCCGAAGGTGTGCAGTTCCAGTCGGAGACGGATACCGAGACCATCGTCCATCTTGTGGAGCATTACCTGGCCACCGGTATCGGCCTGGTGGAGGCGGCACGCAAGACCTTCAACCAGATCCAGGGTGCGAACGTGGTCGTCCTTATGTCCGCCGACGAGCCGGATAAGATCGTCACGGCGCGGATCGGGAATGCAGGCGGCGTGGTGCTGGGCATGGGCGAAGGGGAGAATTTTGTGGCCAGTGACACTCCCGCCATCATGGAGCACACCCGCAGCGTCATCTTCCTGGAGTCACGGCAGATGGCCGTGGTCACCCGCGACACGATGACCATCGAGACCCTGGACGGCGCCAAGATCAAGCCCCAGGTGCATCACATCTCGTGGGATCCCGTCGCGGCGGAAAAAGGCGAGTACCGCCACTTCATGCAAAAGGAGATCCATGAGCAGGTCCGGGCCCTGACCGATACGCTTGCAGGGCGCGTGGATTTTGCAAACGGACGTATCCGTCTGCCTGATCTGCACTTAACGGAAGAGCTTGCCCGAAAGATTGACCGCATTTACATCACGGCCTGCGGCACCGCCGCGTATGCAGGCATGGTCGGGAAGTATCTGATCGAGAAGATCGCCCGTATCCCGGTGGAGGTGGTGATCGGGTCCGAATTCCGCTACAGCGATCCGATTTTGAGCGACCGGACGGTAGTGCTCGCCATTTCCCAGTCGGGTGAGACGGCCGATACTCTGGCCGCAATGGAAGAGGGACGGCGCAAGGGCGCGGTCATCTGGAGCATCGTCAACGCCATTGGCTCGCAGGCCATGCGCGTCTCGGACGGCTTCATCTCGATGCAGACCGGACCCGAGATCGGAGTCGCTTCGACGAAGGCATTCACCGCCCCGATCGTGGATCAATACATGCTGGCGATCCTGCTCGCCGACCTGCGCGGCGTGATCGACGATAAAACCCGCCGCTCGCTCGTCTCGGACCTCAGGCTGGTGCCCGACCTGGTTGGCCGCACCCTCGATCGCGAAGACGAAGTGGAAGCGGTCGCTCACGTGCTGAAGGATATTCGCAACTGCCTCTACCTGGGACGCGGCATTAACATGCCCATCGCCTATGAGGGCGCGCTGAAGCTCAAGGAGATCTCCTATATCCACGCCGAAGGCTACCCCGCCGGGGAGATGAAACATGGACCCATCGCCCTGATCGATGAGCACATGCCCGTGCTATGCCTGGTGCCGCAGGATCCCTGGCATGAGAAGATGATCTCGCAGATCCAGCAGGCGAAGGCGCGCGGCGGCATTGTCATTGCCGTGGCCACCGATGGGGATGAGCTGGTGCAAAATATGGCCGACCATGTCCTGTGGGTGCCTGAAACACCCTGGATGCTGTCCCCTGTCATCACAGTCCTCCCGCTGCAGCTGCTCGCCTATCACATCGCCTCCCTGCGCGGCCTGGATGTCGACCAGCCGAGGAACCTGGCCAAGTCGGTGACTGTGGAATGAAAACACGACGATAACACATTGTCCAGGCAATCGTTTTTGATACCATATATCAAGCCTGGCCTGATTGGGCGAGTCTGGAATTAACCGGACTCGTCCGGTTAATTAAATCAGCCTGTGAGGTTACAAAAAAATACCCTCCAGTCTTTACAGTTATGTAAGGTTAGGTAAAACTAGTACTTCTGGATATCGGAACTGTAACTTTTTATTAACGAAAAATGAATAAAATAGAGGCAGGGATATCTCGTCTTGACATCTTTTATGTACACTTGTAAGGAGCTGGATTATGAAACGAAAACCACAGGAAAGGGGCCAGGCTTTAATACTGATCGCATTTGGCGCCATTGTTTTATTTGGTTTCACCGCCCTGGCAGTCGATGGAACCCGGGTATTTTCTGACAGGCGGCACGCGCAGAATGCCGCGGATGCTTCCGCACTCGCAGCTGCCCTGGGTAGTATCAGGGCCGATCCGCCTGAGACCGCGGACAGTGTCGCGGAGGCGGCCGGTCTTGAGCGGGCAGCCAGTAACGGGTTTGACAACTCAACCAGTATCGTCGAGGTTCATAAATGTTCCGAAGCTGACCTCGACCCTCCCTGCACGGGGCTGCCGGACGATGCAGTTCCTTCAGAATACATCCAGGTGGTGATCCGCCTCAGCACGCCGACTACCTTCGCAAGGGTTCTGGGCTGGACCGAGGTACCCAGCATTGTGAGCGCAATCGCCCGCGCAGACTATGGCGGCCAGGAACCGATCGGCCAGGGTGCTGCTCTCTCGGCGATGAGTCTGAACGAGAGAAATGCAGTAAAACTTCATGGCAATGGTAATATCGATATCCTCAACAGCGGCATCTTCGATAATTCGATCGATGGATGTGCATTTGGCGCCCAGGGTACTGGAACCTATTCCGTCGATACAGCCTTCGAAGTGGTAGGAGGCTACTGCCCGAGCGGATTTCCAGATCTCAATAGACCCCCACAGCCAGGCGCCTCTCAGCTTCCCTATCCTCCTCCGATCAATATCCCTGAACCGTCCATTACCTGCACAGGGGACAGTGTCTATGTCGCGGAAGACCGTCTTTACACACCCGGGAACCACACCAATCTGAGCATCCCCAACGGGACAGTCACATTTGCCCCCGGCAACCATTGTTTCGACGGCGGTGTGAACATTAGCGGAAATACGAACGTAATTGCCTATAATGCTAATTTTCTGATTCGCTCGGGTGAGTTTCGCCTGAATAACAATGGGGCGTTTATCTGTAACAACCTGCTCGTCCATATCGACGGCGGCTCGGGATTCAAGGTCAATGGCAACAGTGAAAACGAGTGCGAAGGCGTTACGTTCTACGCTTCGACGGGAGACGTAGGCTGGCAGGGCAACCCCGAAATCGATTTTAGTGCGCCTGCCTTCGGACCTTACAAAGGCCTGCTGGTCTACCTGCCCTACCCGAACGATTCGGCGCTGACGTTCAACGGCAACTCAGACATAAGACTGTCCGGCTCGATCATTGCTGTTGCCTCGCATATTACAGTCACCGGCAACGCTAACGCCTTCGCATTCAACACGGAGATCGTCGGTCACACGGTCGATGTGGGAGGCAACGTGGATATCACCATCGACTATAATCCTGGCGATGTGTTCCTCCAGACCCTGCCCACGGATATTGAAATGACCAAGTAGGATAACGTAACCTTGAAAAATCAGAGCCGGGCTATCTCCCGGCTCTGATTTTTTATTCCTTGTTCCATCCCTGTTTCTTCTACTATCATCCCCCATTGGTACCGTGAACTACCTGTAACCTTTTCTAAGTTGACTTGGATATTACTAGTCTGTATAATGAAATACCATCACTTCCCTCATCGAAAAACCTAAAATTTATCTCTTTCTTGTCTATCTATATTTAAGGAGGATCCATGTCAGATAAAGCAAGAACATCTTTTCTTTCATTGGCAATCGTCGTGGTTTTGGTTTTCAGTGCAGTCAGTCCGTTAACTGTCCATGCGGACGAGGGAACGCCAACCGAATCGCCGCCTGCCGAGACAACAGGCGACGAAGGTACTGCCACCGAGGAAGCTGCTCCCACTGAAGACAAGGTCTCAACAGATGAAACCGCGGATCCACAAGCAACTGAGAAAGCTCCTCCCGCTGAAGGCGAGGCAGCCGCGGAAGAAACCGTGGATGCGCAGCCAACTGAGCAGGCTGTACCCGTTGAAGGTGAGGCAGCCACCAAGGAATCGGCTCCTGATGAAGGCGAAGCAGCCTCTGAATCCAAGGTTGACTTGCTGAGTGAAGTCCCGGAGAATACGGCAGTTACCGTCCTCGATGAAAACGGCGAAGCCCAGCCTCTGGCGACCCAGGCATCTGCAGAGGCAATCTCTACCAGCGACCCGATCTGGTGCCCTTCCGGCCAGCCTCCCGTACCCGGAGCGAATGGCTGTACCCAGTCCTTTACCAGCTTCGATGAGCTATTGACATTCCTTTCCGGGAATACAACGTATCAGGGAGCCGGTACGATCTACGTCCAGCAGGGTGAATATCTCGGGAGCGACCCTGGCAACGTCATTGACTTCAACTCTCCCTCCTATGATCTCACCAACATCAGCAGTTCGAGTCTTACGGTGACCGGTGGGTGGAACACATCCACCAATACCGTCGATCCGACTACCCCGACTGTCTTTACCGATACATCGATCCTGATCGGTTCGTCTGCCAACCCATGGGGCGGATCGCTGGTCATCCAGAACATTACCATCCAGGGCTCCGGCGTCCCTGGCTGGGATCAGGATGTGGACGGTCTCGTGCTCCATTCGCAGGACGATATTCAGCTCGAGAATGTGAACGTCATCGCCCTCTCAGGCACGGGCGCGCAACTGCATGCCGGGGAAGATGCGGATGACGATGTCAATATCCGTGACTCGAGCTTCCAGCAAAACCTGAGGGGCGGCGCCTTCGTCACGGCCGGCGGGAATGTCAACGTGCTCGATAGCAGCTTTGGCAATCCCTCCCCAAGCGAGGACCGCTGGCAGTATCTGGGCCTGGATATCGACAACGGCGGAGCAACGACCCTCTCTGGCGTCCTGGCCAATAACAACCGCGAAGTTGGCGTGGATATCAACTCCGGCGGGCAGGTGACCATAGGCAGCAGCTTCTTCAACGGCACCAAGGACATGTATGACGAGAACGGCCAGATGGTATTCTACGGGTATGGCCTGCAGGTGGTCACACCGGATTTGATCGTGATCGACAATGTGACCGGAAACGACAACTTCCTGTGGGGCGCCAACCTGGATGCCGGTGGAGATATTTTCATCTCGAACAGTGTCTTCAATGCGAACACTACCAACGATCCGGGCTTTATCGACGACACCGGGCTGTTCATCACCGGCGGCGCGAATGTGGCCCTCAACAACGTGGAAGCCAGCGATAACCGCCTGTTCGGCGCCCAGATCGATGCGGTCGGCACCGTCTCGATTACCGACAGCACCTTCAATAACAACCGCGGTGAGGTCCTGGATGCCAGCGGCGCTACCGAGTTCCACGGACACGGCCTGCAGATCAACACCCTGGCCGACATCTTCATCGATAATACCGATGCCGTGGGCAACATGCTTTTCGGCGGTCAGTTGACTGCCGCAGGCGAGGTGGCTATTTCCGGAAGCTCGTTCAGCAATACCCAGACTGATGATGCCTCGGTGGCCGAAGGAAAAGGCCTGGAGATCGTCAGTGGTGGAAATACTTCGCTTAGCGGCGTGATCCTCGATAACAATCAGTCTGTTGGAGCGGACATCGACGCTGGCGGTGATGTATTCCTGACAGGTGTCACAGCCACCAACAATGGAACGGATGGCGTGGCCGTCCAGGCCAGCTGCACGCACGTCTTCGGCGGCACATACTCCGGGAACGGACAATATGGGATCAACCTGGTTGACTCGGCATTGAACCTGGCCAGCCCGCCCGTTTTTGCGAACAATGGGGCTGGAAATATCTTCCCGGCGAATCCGGTCCTCTGCCCGGGAGCCTTCAGCACCGGCGGCAGTGAAGGGCTGACGAGCCTTTCCGCTCTCACCGGGATCACAGGCTTCGGGAACGTCACCCTGAACAGTTTCCTGGCGAACACCCGGGTCAGGACAGGCAGCCAGGGTCTCTTTATCGGGCAGTACATGTACGTCCATTCTCTGGAAGGACTGCAGATCTTTGCGCTCGATCCTGCCTCCCAACCGGTAGCCATGGCCGGTTCCTGATCGGATCCTAACCGGTACGCAGGAAGGGATTACCATCCACCTGCCAGATCGTATTTTCAACTTGTTTGCTACAATTGAGGAACGGCTCATCCCCGTTCCTCAATTTCATTAACAAAGGGAAGTAAACCATGAGAAATGATTATCTGCGCTCCGTTATCATCCTCGTTATTGCGATCGTCCTGGCCGGCTGCGGCGGCGCGCCGGTCACCCCGGCAGCAACGAACACGGAACAAGCCGATCCTTCCTCCGCCAGCGAGACCTCGGCGATATCGTCATCGGCCGAGCCGGATTTAGGGTCTTCCACCACACCCGACATCTGTTCAACGGAGCTGATCGAAGCCGAAGTCCAGAAGGTGCACAGGCACATGCGCGAGTTTGACGATGCTTCCATCCTGGCCTCCAAGATGCCGCGCGAGGAGCTCAGTGAGCCGATCGCCGGCCTGCAGAGGATCCGCCGCGAGGCCGAGGATGAAGAGATCCCCGCCTGCCTGATCAATCTGAAGACTCACCAGGTCGACCATATGAATTCTGTGATCGGTACCCTGATCGCGTTCATCGGAGGAGCTGACCGAGCCGCCCTCGAGCAGTCGATCCTTATTGCGCGAGAACAGCACGACCGGTACACGCTGGAGCTGGCGCGCCTGCTCGGCCTGACCGTGGTCCCCGCAACTGTGCCGGTGCTTGGCACACCGGATGGGACCTCAACACCCTAACCCCTAAAGCCAGATAACGAAAGTATCGATTATGCGCCCCGACTGGGATTCCTACTTCATGAAAATCGCCTATGCCGTTTCGGAACGGAGCACCTGTGACCGGGCCTTTGTGGGCTGTGTGCTCGTCCTCGAAAAACGGATCCTGACGAGCGGGTTCAACGGCTCCCCTGCCGGGCAGGATCACTGCGACGAGATCGGCCACCTGATGGTCGACGGGCACTGCGTCCGCACGATCCATGCCGAGACGAATGCCATCATTCAGGCGGCGCTGCATGGAATCTCCACCAAAGGCGCGACCTGCTATGTGACCCACCTGCCCTGCATCAACTGCACCAAGGTATTGATCAATGCCGGCATCTCCCGCATCGTCTACAGCGTGGCCTACCGCACGGATGAGAATGCGATGAATTTCCTGAAGGCCGCGAATATCGTGGTGGAGAAGAAGGAATTTGCGACCTCGCTGTAGCTTACATCTGCGACGTGACAGTTTTCATCAAATCGTCACGCTGAAAGCGTGACCTACTTAAAAGCAGAAGCCGC
>DATAKV010000030.1:0-6027 GCA_036261375.1 Anaerolineales bacterium | reverse complement strand
CTGGCCGTCACCGAGGGTCCCGCCGGCTCCGTGCTGTACTGGAACGGGGACCGCCGCCGCTTCCGTGCCCCCGAGGTCCGGGAGGTGGATCCCACGGGCGCGGGCGATATCTTTGCTGCCGCTTTTTTCATCCGTCTGCTCAACACCCGCGATCCCTGGGAGGCGGCGCGCTTCGCCACCCAGCTGGCCTCCTGCTCGGTCACCCGGGTCGGCCTAGACGGCATCGCCACCTCGCGCGAGATCGAAGAATGCATGATGGAAGTGCTGCATTGAAGCGAATAGTCGGAACCAGAAAATCTCAATCGATATGACCCGCATTTACACTCTTGTCAATCAAAAGGGCGGTGTAGGCAAGACCACCACCGCCATCAATCTTGCGGCATATCTCGCCAAGATGGGACAGCGCGTGCTCGTCGTCGACCTTGACCCACAGGCCAACGCCACCTCCTGTCTCGGCGTGGACAAGCATCAGGTGCAGGGCAGCACCTACGATGCCCTGGTCAACGAAGACGCGCCTGCTTCCTTCGTGTTGTTCAACGAGCGGCTTGGCCTTTCACTCCTGCCTTCGTCCCCGGCGCTGGCCGGCGCAGAGGTGGAGCTCGTGGAGGAGCCCAGTCGCGAGTACCGCCTGCAGAATGCCATCGCATCCCTGGTCGACAAATTCGATTACATCTTGATCGACTGCCCGCCTTCGCTGGGACTGCTGACTGTCAACGGCCTGGTGGCCGCCCTGGATGGAGTCTTGGTCCCGGTGCAGTGTGAATATCTGGCGCTCGAAGGCCTGGGGCAGCTGACCCAGACGATCCAGCGCGTCCAGTCCTCGCTCTTTCCCGGCTTGCGCGTGCGCGGCGTGATCCTGACCATGTATGACCCGCGCACGAACCTCTCGCACGATGTGGTCAGGGAAGTCAACAACCACTTTCCCGGCCAGGTCTTCAAGAGCATCGTGCCGCGCAGCATCCGCCTGGCCGAAGCGCCTTCGTATGGACTTCCCATTTCGGCCTATTCACCCACGTCCGTTGGCGCGCAGGCCTATGAAGCTCTGGCAAAGGAACTGCTGCAAAGCGACGGTGTGACCGTCAACACGAATGGATAACTACAGCAGGCCAGAGGCAACTCTGCTGTGATGCGTTGAACAAGGAGCATTCATGCCTAAACGTACAGGACTCGGCAAGGGACTTGAAGCCCTCATCCCGGCGGGACAAATGCCTTCCGGGGATGGCAGCGGCATCAGTCATGTTTCCATCGACTCGATCCAGCGCAACCCGCGCCAGCCCCGTGAAAAATTCGACCTGAATGAGCTGGAGAACCTGGCCGCCTCCATCCGCGAGCACGGGGTGATCCAGCCTCTGATCGTGTCCCCCGGAAAGAACGGGACGTACATTCTGATCGCGGGCGAGCGCCGTCTGCAGGCCTCGCGCAAGGCCGGGCTGAAGACCGTACCGGTGGTCATCCGTCACGCCACGGACCAGCAGCTGCTCGAGCTGGCGCTGATCGAAAACGTCCAGCGCGCCGACCTGAACCCGATCGAGGAAGCCGAGGCCTACCAGCACCTGGCAAAGGAATTCAGAATGTCGCACGAGATGATCGCCTCGCGCGTCGGCAAGAGCCGCGTGGCGGTCACCAATACGATGCGCCTGCTGGATGCGTCCGCGGCGGTGAAACAGGCACTGGTGGATGGGCGGATCAGCGAAGGCCATGCGCGCGCCCTCCTTGCCCTGGGCACAGCCAAAGCCCAGGAAGCTCTCCTGAACCAGATCATCAACCTTGACTTGAGCGTCCGCCAGACCGAGGTGCTGACCCGCAGATATTCCGGCCAGAAAACGGCCACAAAACGGAGATCGGGGCCAAGCGCCGATGTGACCGACGTGGAGCGCCGTCTGCGATCCAGCCTGGGGACCAAGGTGGCCCTGAAGCATGGCAAAAAAGGCGGGACGGTTACCATCTACTATTATTCCGATGAGGAATTGAACTCGCTGTTGGAGAAATTAACCTGACATCATACGGGCGGACAGCTGTCCGCCCCAACATGTGATCATGAAAATCCTTTTCAACGCCCATATCCGCACGCAGAGCCCGTCCCAGCCTGAGGCATCTGCCATCGCCATCGAGCGCGAATGGATCGCCGCCGTGGGCGATGTAGAAGATCTCTCCGCCCAATTCCCCCATGCCGGAAAAGAGGATATGGGCGGGCGCGTCATCCTGCCCGGCCTGACGGACGCCCATCTGCATTTGCAGCATTATGCTCTCGGCCTGCAAAAAATCGACTGCGAGACAGACACCAAAGAGAAATGCCTGGGCCGCGTGGCGGAGCGCATCAAAGGGGCCCAGCCCGGCGAATGGATCCTCGGCCATGGCTGGAATCAAAATGTATGGGGCATATGGCCGACTGCCTCTGAGCTGGATGCCATCGCGCCGAACCACCCGGTGTACCTGACCGCCAAGTCCCTGCACGCCGCCTGGGCGAACACCAGAGCCATGCAGCTGGCGAATATCACCGCACAGACACCCGACCCGCAGAACGGACAGGTCCAGCGCGATACAAAAGGCCAGGCAACCGGTATCCTGCTCGAGACTGCTATGGAACTGGTAGGGCACGTGATCCCACGCTCCACGGTCGAGGATGTAGCCGGTGCCATCGAGAAGGCGCAGGCCATACTATGGCAGATGGGGCTCACCGGTGTCCACGATTTCGACCGGCGTGATTCGTTCATGGCGCTACAGCAGCTCCATGCGCAGGGCAGGTTGAAACTGCGCGTGCTGAAGAATCTCCCCGTAGAGCTGCTCGATCAGGCGTTCGAGCTGGGGCTGCGCGGCGGCTTCGGCGATGACATGCTGCGCATCGGCAACATCAAGGTGTTCATGGACGGTGCCCTAGGTCCGCATACCGCGGCGATGTTCCAACCCTATACCGGCGAGGACGACAACCGCGGCATCCTGAACATGGACGGCGAGGAGCTCTTCGAGCATGGCCGCAAAGCCGCGCAGGTGGGGCTCGGGCTGACGGTCCATGCAATCGGTGACCGCGCCAACCACGAAGTTCTCAATGCCTATGAACAGCTTCGCACGTATGAAAGCGAAAACAGGCTGCCCCACTATCGACATCGGATCGAGCACGTGCAGGTCATCCATCCCGATGATGCGCCGCGCCTTGGCCGGTTGAATGTGATCGCTTCCATGCAGCCGATCCATGCCACATCCGATATGTTGATGGCGGACCAGTTCTGGGGCGAGCGCTCGCGTCTGGCCTATGCCATGAAGACCCAGCTTGATTTCGGCGCCCGCCTTGCCCTTGGCTCGGACGCGCCGGTCGAATCGCCAAACCCGTTTTGGGGACTGCACGCCGCGGTCACCCGCCGCCGCGCCGACGGTTATCCATCGGCCGATGGCTGGTATCCCGAACAGAAACTGAGCCTGTCTCAGGCCTGGGAGGGCTATACCGTGGGTCCGGCTTACGCCGCGGGCCTGGAAAACCGGCTCGGCCGCCTTGCCCCGGACTACCTGGCCGACCTGATCGTGCTGGAGCAGGATCCATTCAAATGTGACCCGGACGAGTTGCTTGCGATGCACTCCTCCGCTACAATGGTGGCTGGAGAATGGGTACACCAATAACAGGCCTTAAGGGTTTTGGCCAGTAAAAAAATGTGAAAGCATCTGGTGCTGATTTTACATATATTCGTGAAGTTGCGAAGAAAATCTTTAGGGTCTCCTGAGAGTTATGAATGCCTGATCAAAAACGCCTGACACCTGAGATGCTCGTCCCGCGTATGGGGGAATACCTTGTTCAGAAGGGTCTTATCAGCGCGGAGGATCTGCAGAAAGCGCTGGATCACCAGCAGGAAGAGACCGCCCAGGGAAATACCATCCTTCTCGGGCAGGCCCTGATCGACCTCCACCTGATCAGCCGCGAAGACCTCGACCAGGCTGTGACCGAACAGATCATCCAGCTGCGTTCTGCCCTGCAGGCATCCAACCGCACACTTGAACGGCGCGTCGCAGAGCGGACGATCGAGCTTGAGAAGGCGCTCGAGCGCGTCTCGGAGCTCAGCCAGTTAAAAGCCAATTTCATCTCGAACATCTCCCACGAGTTGCGCACCCCCCTGACGCATATCAAGGGCTACATCGAGCTGCTCATCACCGAATCACTGGGGAAGGTCACCGAGGAGCAGCGCCATGCATTGTCGGTCAGCCAGCAGTCCACGATCCGGCTCGAAACGCTGATCGATGACCTGATCATGATCTCCATGGCGTCACGCGGGCAAATGACCCTCAAGCAGGAAAGTGTCGACATCCGCCGCCTGGCGAACCTGGCCGTCAAGTCCAACAGCGACGCGGCGCACAGGCGCGGCATCCACCTGGAGGCGGTCATCGAAGAGCAGGTGCCCCTCGTCCAGGCAGACTCGCAAAAGATCGCCTGGGCGCTGGGACATCTCGTCGATAACGCGGTCAAATTTACACCGTCCGGGGGAAGCGTATCCGTATCCGTCAAATGCGAAGGTGAAAACCTGGTGATCGTATCGGTCACCGATACCGGGATCGGCATCCCCTCCAGCCGGTTGCAGGATATCTTCGAACCCTTTCACCAGCTGGACGGGTCGACGACCCGTCAATATGGCGGGACCGGCCTCGGGCTGTCGCTGGTGCGGCAGATCGTCGAAGCCCATGGCTCCATGATCGAAGTGCAATCCACGGAAGGACGCGGCTCCAGCTTCAAGTTCCCCTTATTAGCCGTCGCAGAGGCAAAATAATGCCAATGGATCGTTCCACCCTCGAGTACCTGCAGGGCCTGGCCCAGATCGTCTCTCAACCGGGCGATATGCGCAATGCCCTGGAACAGTTCCTGGCCGGGCTGCGGAAAAACTTTGTCTTCGACAATGTGGCGGTCTATCTGTTGGACGACTCCAACAAGACCCTCGAAGTGAAGTATGCCCGGGCGATCGGGCGCGCGAAAACGGCCGAGGCGGATGCTGCCTGGGGTGAAACCTTCGCCAGCCAGGTGCTCCGCAAGGGCAGCCTGCTCCTGCAGGACCCCAGCCCAGATGTGGAGATGGATGACCGCCTGCACCAGGCCTATCTGCTGGGACTGCCTCTGCACATGGACCAGATGGTGAAAGGCGCCATCGTGTTCGTCCGTTTCGGAGGTCCGGCCTACGAAGAGGAGCACATCCAGGTTGCCTCCATTGCATCGATCCTTCTGTCCGTGTTATTTGAGCGCGACATCTGGAGGAGGATCAGCTCGGAGCTGCGCGACCTGAAACGCCAGATGCAGCTGCAGGAGGACTTCGTCAGCACCATCTCGCATGAGCTGCGCACACCGCTGGGATTTATCAAGGGCTACAGCACGAGCCTGCTGCGCGAAGACACCAGCTGGGATGAGGCAACCCAGAAGGAATTTCTGACGATCATCGATGAGGAAACAGACCGCCTGTCCCTGTTGATCGAGAATGTTCTCGAGTCCGCCCGCCTGCAAAGCCGGACGCTCCAGCTTCGCTTCCAGCCCCTGCGTTTGGACGCGGTCCTTCGCGACGTGGTGACCCGCATCCGCGTTCGTCACAAGAACCTCGATGTAAGCATGGATTTGAGTGCCGTCCCCTCCTTCCATGGGGATGGTGTGCGGCTGGCGCAGGTCTTTGAAAACCTGTTTACCAATGCCATCAAGTATGCGCCGAGTGCGCCGATTGTGGTCCTGCTCAGCCAGGTGGGAAACAATGTGGTCATCTCCTTTACAGACCAGGGTCCCGGCATTACAAAGGACGCGCTTCCCTTCATTTTCGACCGGTTCTACCGCGTACGCAGCGAGAAGTCCATTACCGGCACCGGCCTGGGACTTTACATCTGCAAGCAGATAATTGAGGCACATCGTGGTAAGATTTGGGCAGAATCCGCGCCTGGTCAGGGAACCACGTTTTTCATTGAATTACCTATCAATTCAACGAACGAATACCGCAACGACCCAAAGAAGTAGGACGCTGTGCATGAAAGAATTTCATCGCAGCCTACAGTTTCAAAGAGTTACGGCATGATAAC
>DATAKV010000015.1:0-3871 GCA_036261375.1 Anaerolineales bacterium | reverse complement strand
ATGTAAATTACGGGAGGTTGGTGGCGAAGTAGACCTGGTTGCCAAGGGCCAGATACAGCACATAATTCGGGCTGACCGCCATGGCCGTGACCGGACCTGCCTGGAAAGGATTGGCGTCACCTGCATACCCGGTCACCTGGTTCTGCAGTTCGAGCGAGCGGGGCGACAGCCGGTAGACCATGCGGCGCTCCGAGTCGAGCAGCAGGACCACCGGATTGGGCGGGTTGGTCAGGGTCATCTGGGTGAAGTGCGCCTGGGCAAAGATATCCAGGTCGCGGTGAGCGGGATAATTATCGATGCGCGATGCCGGGTCCTCGCAGCGGGTGGGCGTCTCGGAGATGCGGCTGAACGTACAGCTGGTCAGGTGGCCATCGGCGTGCAGCATGTACAGATCGTCCCCGCTCACGGCCATGTCGATGGCATTGTCGATATTGGGGATCTGGTTGCCGAAGTAAAAGTAGGGTGGATCGATGAAACTGCTGTCTTTACCAACGAAAACCCAGACCGCTCGTGAGGCGGCATCCAGCACATACAGGTTGCCGTTATCCAGAGCGGTGGCGGTGATCCGTCCCCAGTTGGTGTTGGGCAGGGGCGGGAGAGGGCGGGCCTGGGGCACCTGGCCAGGTGCGCAATACAGCAGATTTCCGCTGGCGTCTATCCCAAGCACGGTGGCGCCCACGGTGTTGATCTTGGGCAGAGCCAGGATGTCCACAAGCATGCCGACCTGGTAGCCCGCATAGGTGCCCGGCTCGCACTTGAAAGTGTTGTCGAGGGCCAGGCTGCGCCCGGTGAACGAAGCATGCAGGATACTGCCGCGCTCGGCGTCGAGCATGTAGAGCTCACTCTCGCTTGCAGCCAGGCGGCTGACCTGTGCCGTACTGCCGAGTCCACTGGTGAAGGCAGGGATGAACTCGAGGCGTACTACACCCATCAGCTTGTCGTAATTGGCCTGGGCGTCGGCGCGCAGGGCGCGCGACTCCTCGGTCTCACGGTAGGTGTGGGCTTTTTCGAGCGTCGACAGGACGTTTTCCCAGGCGATGCGCTGCAGCACCGGGTCGGTTTCGCTGGTCGCCTGGGCGCGATAGTTGAATGCCTGCTGGTACAGCTCGGTGTACTGCACGCTCTGTCCGAAGCGCAGGTACACGACCGAGGCGATGGTGACAACCAGGATGGGGATGACCACTGCAATGAAAACCATGATATAGGTTGGCGCACTGCTGGATGCCTGACTGGGCGCCGCGCCGGGGAGCAAGCGCGGGATGAATCTCTGCATGGATGAACCCATGCGCTCCGTCAGACCCCGCCAGAGCCTGATTCCAGAGACCATGACCTTTGCCATCTGGCGAGTCGCTTCGGCATGAGCGTTAGAGCGGGCTCGCCTTGCCACCCGGCTCTCGACCACGACTGGCTCTTCGACAATGTCCTGCTCGTCCTCTTCCGTCACCTCCGGTGTGACGATCGGCGTCGGAACAGGCTCCACGGACCTTGTGCGCGGGATGGACGATGGAAAATTTCGCGAGGGGGATGAAACGATCTCCTGATTGAGTGGAGCAAGGGGAGTGTCAGGCTGGGGCGGGATGGCATATGCCGATGGCTGGACCATGTGTGCGGCAAAGTCTGCCAGCGCATCGACCTGTTCCTCGCTGACCGCCTGCTGCTCCACAACGGGTTCCAAGGGCTGCGGCGCGGCCGTCTGCGGGGCTGGCGCTGTCTCCTCAACGGGAGCAGGTGCCGGCTGGCTGCGAAGCGGGCGGGCTGACCCGATCTCCGGCCGCAGGATGGTGATCGTCCCATGCCCGCTGTGGGCCTGGATCAGTGCAGCGTTCAGATCGCCCGGGGTCATGGTCAGCTTGCGGTAGCTGGCCTCGAGCGAGGCCGGTGGACGCTCGTTCAAAAGGTCGGCTTCCCAATCCTTTGGGAACTTTCCGCACAGAGTAAGCAAGTCCTGGGTGTGCAGCTCCACCTGCGAAAAATAGGATTGGATACTCTGGCCGGAGCCCAATCCTTTACCCGAGAGCGCCGGATCGTAGATATGGCGCGATTTCCCGTCACTGACCCAAATCGCGTGCGCCGGTCCACTGAGCAGTAACGTACATTGCTCGTTGCGGATCACCGTCAGAACCAGCGTGCCAAGCGCCTGGAGACCGCGGCCGCTGGTGGACAGGTTGCGCTCGAGCAGGGCGGTATTGATGTTCTCGGCAGCCTTACGCATGGCCGCGGTAAGCGAGCCGGCCGTCTGGTGGAACTTTGCGGCGGTATTCTTGAGCAGGTCATGCAGCTCGAAAGCCGAAAGGGTGGCGTTTCCGGATAGCATGAGATACACGATCAGGGTATCGTGCTCGCGCCCGCGCGCAGCTCTGCGCGGCGGGGTGAGGGCCATCAGGCCCGGCAGTTCCGGCGCTTCCTGCCCGTTGACTCTGTGAATGGGGAGAATGTTTAAGTCGAAAGTAGCCACAGCGTAAGAATGAACAAAAGGTTGCTATCATTATACTGGTAAAATTTCGGTGTGGGATGATGGACCATAGACCAAAGACAATGGACCGAGGATAAAACTCATTCATGGAATTTCATGTGCATCAGGATTTTTCGGAATTTTCCGAAGCGGAATGGAATGGGCTTGTCGAGCAGAGTATTACGGATACACCTTTTTCACGCTATGAATACTTAAGTGAGTGGTGGAAAACGCTGGGCGGCGGGGAATGGCCTGTAAGGGCGGATGGCGGTCCGCCTCAGCTCATTCTGGTTTCAGCCAGGGAGAACGGCCGGCTCGTGGGCCTCGCACCGCTCTTTCTTACGGAGTACGATGGTCAAAACCCTTTGATGCTGGTAGGCAGCATCGAGATCTCCGACTATCTCGATCTGATCGTTCGCGAGCCGGACCTGCCGCGCTTCCTCTCCGGATTGCTGGACTTTCTCGCCTCGCCCGACGCAGGGAGCTGGTCTGCCCTCGACTGGTATAACCTGCCCGACTCGTCTCCCACCCTGGCGGCGCTCAAGGCCGAATCCGACCACCGCGGCTGGGCCTACCAGGAGCAGATCTACCACCCCACTCCGCGCATCCCCTTAAATGGATCATTCGAAGACTACCTTTCCCGCATTGACAAAAAACAGCGCCACGAGATCCGCCGCAAGATGCGCCGCGCTGCAGAAAGCGAAAAACAGGTACGCTTTCGCATTGTGAACGAAACGGAGGATATCGACTCTGAAATCGATGCCTTCTTCGGCCTGATGATCCAGGATCCTCAAAAGGCAGAATTCCTCCATCCGGCCATGCGCGAGCAGATGACAGCCACTCTCCGGAATGCACACACACGCGGCTATCTCTGGCTCGCCTTTCTGGAAGTGGACGGGGCAAAGACCGCCGCCTCGCTCAACTTCGATTACAGGGACAAATTATGGGGCTACAATTCGGGTGTCAGCAGCGAGCATAAGGAGCTTTCTCCGGGCTGGGTGCTGCTCGCTCACACCATCCAGTGGTGCACCGAGAACGGGCGCTATGAGTTCGATTTCATGCGCGGCGATGAGGAATACAAGTATCGCTTTGGAGGGGTAAATAAATATGTGATGAGGGTAAGAGTACTAAAGTAGTCTCCGGTTCATCTCTTGTTTAGAGTAGGATCCGTGTGATAAGAAAGCTTTTGACTCTCTTGGTAAGTAGCGCTGGGTTGATCCTTGTCGGTGCTGCGATCTTTGCCCGGGAAATAGGGATCGATCACAATGTGGAATGGGGGGCCAAACGTATTGTTTTATTGATCGTGGGCCTAGGGGTATTTCTGGTGGGAGTTTTCATCGAAACGAGCCTGTCCTGGGTGGGCAGGTATCAAATTCCGAAGAAGGTCCACGCCAATCCCCTGTCTATAATTTTCATAAA
>DATAKV010000014.1:0-2181 GCA_036261375.1 Anaerolineales bacterium | reverse complement strand
GTAAAAGGTCCCGGACGGTTGCACTAAGCTCGCATCCATAACAGCGTGCGGCGAGGCTGGAACCCAGCGGCGCGGATGGCCTCGGTCATTTCACCGGCGGGAAAATCGAGCGATAAAGAAGAATGACCCGTTAGGGCACGGCGGGCATGCAGCAAGAGCTGGGTCAGCGCTTCGCCATCTGCTCCCCGATCCACCGCCGCGTACAACGGCTCAGACCGGCTCCCCTGCGGCATCCAGCTCAGCGTGGCGAGTAGTTTATCCTCGCGGACGGCTGCCCATTGTCTGCTATTGAAATCCACAAATAGAAGATACAGCCAGTTCAAGAGACCCGGCCGAAGGGCGTTGAGATTCCATGCATGGTACCAGGCCAGTGAGGCCGGGTAGAGGCGCTGAAGCCAGTCCAGCTGCAGCGGCCAGTAGCGCGGATGACGCGGGACGATCTCGATATTCGTTGGATGTTTGGGAAGGAAGCGATCAGAGACGGCATACCAGGCGGTGCGGCGGGCGATCTCCTGAAATCCCAATTCCGCATACAGCTTGATCGCCCCCGGGTTGTCATCGCGCACATGCAGCCAGACCGCAAAGGCGTTTTTCGCGCGTGCCTGCACCATCGCCCGTTCGGTGAGAGCCCGGCCGATGCCGCGCCGGCGAAAATCGGGATGGGTGGCCACATTGGCGATCAGGTAGACGCGCTTGCCGTGGTCCCTGAACGGGATGAGGCTGGCGTTACCCACGATCCGCCCATCCTGCTCCCAGATGTAACCTGTCAGGGGCATCGAGGCGGTCTCCGCCATGTGCGAGGCCCAGTGGAGGAAGCTGTCATCGCGGCTGGCCCGGCGCATATCCGAGAGGTAGCGCTGACCGTCGTTGTCCATTGTGGACGAGAAGCACAGCTCGATCAGGTCCGCAACGGCAGGCAGGTCCCGCAGCACGTTCAGCGGCCTGATATTGGGATGGTCGTTGACCTTAATGGGGATCGTCACCGAGCTCATTAAGCCAAATTATAGCGCGTTGTTGGTATTTGGAAACAAGTGGACGTATAATGAATGATAGGTGGGAGAACCTCGGGCTTGTGGATCGGAAATGGAGGGAACATGCTTGCCAGAATGCAGAAGGGTTTACGAGCAGTCGGACGAAACATCCGGGGTTCCGGCAGATCCTGGGGGACTGGGCTTTATTCAGACAACCGGACCCACCGTACATGGGCCAGAGTCATTGAATGCTACGACAATATCCCTGAGGCCTTCAAAAAATTCTTCGACCCTCATCGTGCCAGCGGACGGACATTTCCCTATACAGTCTTCACACCTGGCCTGGAAACCCGGGAATGCAAGATCACGGCAAAGCTCGTGTCTCTTTTCGAACGCGAAATCGTCTTTTTGGAAACAGACGGAAAAGGTCTGGCAGCACAAATCTATCCCCTCGAGGGGATCAGCCTTGTGAAAATGAGCAGCATGCTGCTGGATTCCCGGTTCGAGCTGCATGGTCTGACCACCGGGGGAATTCAAACATCGTCCACCGTCAGGTTCAGTACGGCCACCGATTTTCTGTTTACGCCTGTCTTAAGAAAGATCAGGCTGCATGCGGTTCGGCTCGATGGAGCCGTTCGAGCTTCCAGCGTGGAAACGTTCGATGATTGGATTACTTCCAACTTCAAATTCATGAACCTGGCGCGGCGCAGCCTGTTGGGCGGAGACCGGGTTCTCCATGCCATCCTCCAGCCGGAGCTCCGGATCAGCAGGTTTCGATTTCTGGGCAGGACCTATTACAGGATCCTTTCCCCAACCCATGTCAGCATCCTGACGGACAGGGAATTGATCCTGATCCATGAAGAGGCGCTTGATGACCGGGATGACAAATATGGCGGTATCTGGCTCTACCTTGCCCTGAACAAAATTGGATCTGTGTCCATGAGCAGAAAAAACGGCAGCCTGCTGACGTTATCCGTTCAGATGCTCTCAGGAGAATGTTTTGAATCAATATTTCAAGCCTCCATGGAGCCTGAGGTCGATCAATTGCTGGTGAAGTTTCGGGGTTTGAGACCAGGATAAGCAGATTCTTCTATTTACAAACACCCGCACAGGGTTGCATGAAAATCATCTCCAACCACTTCTTGGCAGGATGGCATGGCAGAAGTGTGGGGCACAACGTTAACCAAGTGAGAGGAGATGACTATGAGCA
>DATAKV010000005.1:0-1622 GCA_036261375.1 Anaerolineales bacterium | reverse complement strand
ATCCCTGGATCTACGATCTCCTCTTCCTGCTGGTGTTTGCACTGGCAGGTTATTTGCGTTTAACGGGTGTGAACTGGGGCGAGGGCCAGCACCAGCATCCGGATGAAAATTTTCTGTCCAGTGTACTTGCCAGCCTGCAGGCTCAAAAATGCGGGAATGCTGCACTGCCTGTCGAGGCCTGTCCCCCTGCGCAGCGCGAGTGGCTGAGCATCGGCGATTATTTCGACAGCAAGAATTCCACGCTCAACCCCTATAACCGCGGCTACGCTTTTTTTGTCTACGGCAACCTGCCGATGACGATCGTTCGTGTGGCCGCCGATGCAATGGGAGAGCTGGATGTCAAAACGCTGGGCCGCCAATTCTCGGCCCTGGCCGATCTGTTCACGATCTTCCTTTTATACCTGATCGTCTCACGGCTGTACGACAGGCGGGTGGCGCTGCTGGCCTCGCTGTTCTCGGCCCTGACGGTGATGCAGATCCAGCAGTCCCATTTCTTCACGACCGATCTGTTCGTCAACGCCTTCGGGTTCCTGGCGATCTATTTTGCGGTAAGGATCATCGATATTCGGGAGTCGAGCATCGATATTCGGCCATCGGAAATCGAAATTGAAAATGAAACGGAAGCATCAGAAGATGAACCGGCGGCCACGAATAACCAGAAACAAATTACGGAATACGCACGATACTTAATTCGCAACCCTCTCTTCCTGCTCAGCATCGGCTTTGGCTTCGCCTTCGGCATGGCGCTGGCGTCCAAGGTCAACATCTATCCCCTGGCATTTCTCCTGCCTGGCGCCTTCCTGGTCCGCCACCTGATCCAGAATAAGGGTAAGGACCTGTGGCCCGTGGAAGCGGACTACGGGACGTTGATCCTCACCTGTCTGATCGCAGGCGGGGTTGCAGCCATTGTTTCCTTCCGCATCTTTCAGCCTTATGCCTTCGACGGAATTGGTGTTAGCTCGCAGTGGATCGCCAACATCCAGGAACAGCGCGTCCAGGCGAAGGGCGACGCCGACCTGCCCTGGAACCTGCAGTGGGCGCGGCGTTCCTACCTGTATTCCTTCGAGAACCTGACGAAATGGGGCCTGGGCCTGCCGCTCGGCATCCTGGCCTGGGCGGGCTTTCTGCTGATGGGCTGGCGCGTGCTCAAAGGGGAAAGGCGCCATGCGCTGCTCTGGGGTTGGACCGCGCTGTATTTCTTCTGGCAGTCCCTGCAGTTCAATCCCACCATGCGCTACCAGCTGCCGATCTATCCATTGCTGGCGATGATGGCGGCCTGGTTTGTTTTTGAAGTGGCAGGTTCGAACATTGGAACATTTAAACGTTCCAACGTTCGAACGGTCGCGGCCGGGGTTCTCGGGATTACAGTGGTTACATTGACCGCCGTCTGGGCCTTTGCCTTTCACAGTATTTACCTGCGCGACGAGCCGCGTATGGCGGCCTCACGCTGGATCTTTCAGAACGTGCCCGGTCCCATCAATCTGCAGATCGAAACGAGCGAGGATGGAACCTACAACCAGCCCCTGCCTTTCCCGAGCGGCGTCACCATCCGGCCGGCCCTGCCGTATCAGACCTCGTTCATCGCCCGGAACGACGGGCTGCTCGAAGAAATCAAGCTTGCA
>DATAKV010000742.1:0-3895 GCA_036261375.1 Anaerolineales bacterium | reverse complement strand
CTTATTGCTCAGGTTCTGGATGACGGCCGGGTCCGCAGCCTGAAGCGTCGCGATCAGGATCGAAAATTCACCGCTTTCGGCATTGGCTGCCAGGGCAACATCCACGATGGTGTTTCCCTTGGGGGCCGCCTGTGCCGAAGGAGCTGCGAAGGCCCCAAAGGCCAGGATTGCGATCAAAAGAGCGTAGACGAACTTGGAACCATTGCTGTTTTTCATGTTTTCTCCTGTGTTTTTTATGAACTAAAACAATTATATGAGACCTCCACTTTCTGTCAATATATTGCAAAGTATTCTAATAATACCATAATAAAACCTGTGCAAACTATTTAGAAAGAATAGCCGATTCTCGTACTTGATGGGCAGAAAATTGCCTTCATCGGAAGAATCGGCTAGAATTCAACTGCATGGACAAGATCCTCCAAAGACTGGTCAGGGATAATTTTTCAGAGCTGGCGGGACTTCGAGTCGACGCGTTCATCCCGGTGCCGGAGCGGCTGGTGACTGAGATCATCGGGACGGCCATTCGAGGGAACAGCAATATCAGCTACTGTCGGGTATCGATCAGCCACCAGAACCGCCTCTCTGTTAACCTGAAAACTTCTCTATGGCCATGGCCGCTTGAGTTAAAGCTTACGCTGGAACGGTCTGTGGACTTCACGCGTTCGCCTCTCCTGCGAGCGAAGCTGGAGAATAAGGTCCTGCTGGGACGATTGGGCTCCTTCTTTAAGGTCCTGCCGGATGGTGTCCACATCTCAGGTGACCAGGTTGTCGTGGACCTGGGAGCCTTCCTCCTGTCTCCGGAGCAGAAGAGGTTTCTGGAGCTTATCAAAACTGCAGAGATCAAGACGGAGGAAGCGAAAGTGATCATCGATATCACAGCCGCAGTGAATGGGCATTCCTGATCTTCTTGCTTTCTTTATTGATCCACCGATTAAAAATTCCCGGCCTTTCAACTTTCGAAAAGGAAGAACAGTAGATCGATACATCTCGTGATATATTGAACGAAGTTCCCGTCCCTGCTACAATACAAATTGTCCGTTCACAGGAAGGAGAGAATATGAGGAGAATTATTGGCCCGGATGTGAGTTTCTGGCAGGACGATAACGCAACCCCCCAGGGTATCAATTTTGTCCGGATGAATGAAGTTGCGGATTTCGTGATCATTCGAGCCGGGCAGCATCTGGCCGCCGACTCCGATTTCCGGGATAACTGGCGCCGCTCTAAAGAGGCAGGCCTGCCGCGCGGCTCGTACTGGTTCTACGACAGCCGCGCCGATCCCAGGCAGCAGGCTGAGTTATGGTTCAATTTGCTGGCAGGCGATCTGGGCGAGCTGCCATTATTTGCGGATTTCGAAGAAGCCTACGGCGGGACCTACACAGGCTGGACTCACTGGAAAACATTTTTGGACCGCATTAAATCACTGGTGGGGAACAAGGAAGTTGGCATTTATACCGCCTATTATTACTGGCAAAGCAATGCACCCACGAATGCGTCTGACCTGGAATATTTCCACCGTTACCCCTTATGGATCGCGAACTATGGCACAAACCAGCCCCTTGTCCCCCGTCCATGGGCTGCCAGTGAGTGGCTGTTCTGGCAGTTCACCGCTTCCGGAGACGGCCTGGCGTATGGGGTGGAAAGCCTTGAAATCGATCTGAATTATTTCAATGGCGACGCCCAGGCTTTCGCACTACGTTTCAATGTTCCTGTGCCGGAAGACCCGAACCCGCCCGAAGATCCGGCCGGGAACCGCTATCGTGTTACCGCTGGCTCCCTGTACGTGCGCGAGGGACCGGGGACGAGTTACCGGGCAATTGGAAGTCTGGTGCGAAATGATGTCGTCGAAGCCCTGGCTACCAACCCGGACGGGAGCTGGTACCGAATCCGCCGCTTGTCGGATGGACTGACCGGCTGGTCTTCCGCCACCTATCTGGAAAAGATCACCACCACGCCGCCTCCACCGCCACCCGCAGGTGGAGACCGTTACCGTGTCAATGCCGGATCCCTGAATGTTCGCGGAGGTCCGGGCACGAATTTCCCGATCATCGGTTCGTTCATCAGAAACGATATTGTCGAGGAACTCGAAGCAATCCCCAACCGGACCTGGCTGCGCGTCCGCCGCCTCGCCGATGGATTGACCGGCTGGTGCTCGGCTGTCTACCTGACCAAGATCACGACGACTCCGCCTCCGCCGCCTCCTCCACCCCCCACCGGGCAGAAATTCCGCGTGACGGCCACCCGTCTCCACGTCCGCGAGGGACCGGGAACGCAGTTCAGGTCTCTGGGATACATCGAGCTGAACGAGATCGTAGATGGACTCAGCGCCAACGCCGACCAGACCTGGAGGCAGGTCCGGCGGAGCGATGGCCTGACCGGCTGGTCCTCGGCACGCTACCTTGTACCCTATGTGGCTCCCACGCCCGATCCGAACGAACCGCCTCCGGACGCCAGTGCCGGCGAATGGTACCAGGTGACCGGGGCGCGGCTGAACACACGCGAAGGGCCTGGCGTAAACTTCGCATCAAAGGGCTACATCGTTCGGGATGAAGCAGTGCAGGCGATCAATGTCAGCGACGATAAAAGTTGGATCCGTTTCCGCCGCGTGGATGGCTTCGCGGCCTGGGCCCCTGTGGCCTCCTTCAAAAAGCTGGGAAAGAATCCAGCCTCTGCCAAGCAGAACCTGTTCAGGGGCGTCACGTATTATCGTGATGAGAAATCCAGGCCGCGCAGGGTTGTATCACATGTTCTCGTCATCGATACCCGGACCGAAGGCCTGCGCTTCCTGGTCACGCCTCCGCTGCGTGATACCGTCCCGCAGCTTTGTACGAAGACCACCTCCCAGTTCCTCAAAGAGCAGGGAGTACAGGTCGCGGTGAACGGCGACGGCTACTATTACATGGATCCAGAACAGTACCCTCCGCAGCACTACTGTGCGACAGGCGACCCGGTCCGCCCGATCGGGTTTGCGGCTTCACGCGGCAGGGTGTATGCACAGGCAGAACCGGGAAAACCGATTCTGTATATCAATCAAAACAATGCGATCTCCTTCGATAAACCGGCGGGAAAAATCTATAACGCCGTGACCGGGGACCGTATGCTGGTTGCAAAAGGCAAAAAAGTCGCCGGTCTCGATAAGACCCAGCTGCATCCTCGTACTGCGTTTGGCATGAATCAAAACGGGCGCTGGGTATATCTGATCGTGGTGGATGGGCGTGAGACCAGTGAAGGTGCGACCCTCGATGAGCTGGCCGAGATGCTGCTCTCCTATGGCGCGTATGCAGGCGTAGCGTTCGACGGCGGAGGGTCGTCCACGATGGCGATCGAAGGTGTAGATGGCCTCCCGCGCGTTCTGAACACTCTCATCGATGAGGGCATCCCGGGCCGGGAGCGGGCTGTGGCAAATCATTTGGGGATTGCCTTCAAGAAGTAATCACAGAGTGAAAAATCGGGAGCCAGGCTCCCGATTTTTTCTAGATCGTGGAAGTCGTTCACGATTTGCTGAAACAAGCGGTACAATGCAGCCATGACCCTGGAAACTCTATATGGCGGCGTCGAAGCAGGCGGGACAAAGTTCGTCTGTTGTATAGCCAGTGGACCAAATCACATTGTTGAAGAGATCCGCTTCGCTACAACAACCCCTCAGGAAACCCTGAGAAAAACGGTCCAGTTCTTCCAGCCTTATGTGAGGGATGGGAAGATCCAGTTCATCGGTGTAGGTTGTTTCGGACCACTGGACTTACACCCTGCCTCTCCATCCTATGGGTTTATTACGGCTACTCCCAAACCGGGCTGGAGCAACACAGATGTGCGCGGCGTTTTGCAACAGGAGCTGAATGTGCCGGTCGCGATCGACTCGGACGTCAATGCGGCGGCGGTCGGCGAAGCGATGTGGGGA
>DATAKV010000737.1:0-4231 GCA_036261375.1 Anaerolineales bacterium | reverse complement strand
CATATCGCCGCGCCCCAGCAGGGAATCGGCGCCGGTCGTATCCAGGATGACCCGGCTGTCCACACCGGACGCCACGGCAAAGGCAAGGCGGGCCGGGAAGTTGGCCTTGATCAGGCCAGTCACCACGTCGGTAGACGGTCGCTGTGTAGCGACGATCAAATGGATGCCTGTGGCGCGGGCCATCTGCGCCAGGCGGACCAGGTTGTGCTCCGTCTGGTCCGGTGCAGACATCATCAGGTCGGCGAGCTCGTCGATCAGCACCACAATGCGCGGCAGCGGCGCCCCATCTTTCTTGCGCGAGAGGCGGCGATTATAGGTATCGAGATCGCGGGCATGGGCGGCTTCGAGCAAGCGGTAGCGGTGTTCCATTTCCACGACCACCCAGCGCAGCACGCCCATGATGCGCTCGATGTTCGTCTCCACCTTGCCATACAGGTGTGGCAGGCCATTAAAGCGCAGCAGCTCCACCATTTTCGAATCGATCATCACCATGCGCAAATCTTCGGGTGAGTTGTTCATAGCAAGACAGGCGGCAATCGAGGTGATACATACAGACTTGCCTGACCCGGTAGCACCGGCGATCAGCAGGTGCGGCATGCGCGCCAGGTCTGCTACGACAGGCTGGCCCGAGACATCGCGGCCCAGCGCCATGGCCAGGGGCTTCCCGATCTTATGGAATGTTTCCGTTTCCAAAATCGAGCGCATGCGCACAACGGAGGAATGCGAGTTTGGAACTTCGATTCCGACATAAGGCTTGCCCGGTACGGGCGCTTCGATCCTCAGCCGTTCGGCAGAGAGCGCCAGAGCCAGATCCTTTTGCAGGGAGGCAATTTGGGCTACACGAACCTTGATCTGCTGGGCCTCCTCCTCACTGGAACCGGCCCGCTTCATGAACCCGGGCTGGACGGCGAACTGCGTTACGGTTGGGCCTACACGAAACCCTATCACGGTGGACACGATGCCAAACTCGGCCAGCGTTTTTTCGATCATGCCCGCCGTCTGGTTGATCGTCCGCTCATCGGGACGGGTATTCTGGTCAGCCAGCAGGATGTTGAGGGATGGGAGCCGCTCGTTACGCTCGCGCGGTGTGGCAGGCTTTTTATCCTGCCGTTCCTCGATCTTGAGGGATTTTCTGAACTCGGGCGGAAGCGTGTTGGCGGGACGCTTGCGGGCAGGCCGTTCCGCTTCCGGTTTTTCGGCAGGCGCCTCTTCCTGGAGCTCAGGCTGGGTGACGATTTCCGCTGGCTGGACCTCCCCCGCCAGCTTCATCAGCCAGCGCTCGATCACCGCCCACACCCCGAAACCGGTCATCACCGTCACGGCCCAGAGCACGAACAATAGAAGTGTGCCCCCCACCTCACCCAGCCGCCAGAAAAGATTGACAAGTCCCCAGCCGATGCGGCCGCCATCCATGCCGGATTCGGCCCGCAGCAGGGAGTTGCCCCCCAGCGCGGCGAACAGACTGATGGTCAGAAATGCAGCCAGCTCCAGTGCAAATAGTCTCCCCCACCCGATCGAAAAGCTATCCCCTTGCAGGATAGCGAAACCGGTAAATCCAATCGCCAGAACAACCAGGTACGCGCCCCAGCCAAACCACAGGGACAGCAATCCTGCCCAGGGGATGAGAAACAGTCCCCCGGTAAAACCGCCGAGCGCCAGCAGGGTCATGAGCGCAAAGGCCATCAGGAAAATTCCCACTGCGTCGCGCATGAAGCGTCCAAAGTGCGCGTTGAACCGCGCAAAACGGTCCAGCCAGTCGTCCTGCATTTCGGAATCGTACATGCCGGGTTGTGTCTTGGAACGATTTCGCATTAAGGATTCAACTGCATGCTCAATCCCATGCGCTGGTGAGAGGGGTCCAGGTGCAGCACTCGTACCTGGATCTGCTGGCCTTCCTTGAGCAGCTCACGCGGCGACTGGTTGGGAGCCAGCGGCATTTCCGAGGCATGGATCAAGCCTTCCACACCGGCGTCGATGCGGGCAAAGGCGCCATACGACAAGACGCTTGTAACGACCGCCGGTAGAACCGCATGGACCGGGAAATCCACCAGGGCCCGCTCCCACGGATTTGGGGTCATGCGCTTGAGACTGAGGGCCACCCGGCAGCGCTCGACCGAGACGTCCAGCACCTGGACCTCGATCTCCTTGCCCAGTGAAACGATCTGGGTTGGATGGGAGACACGTCCCCATGACAGCTCGGAGATATGGATCAACCCTTCCACGCCACCCAGGTCCACAAATACACCGAAATCGGTGATGTTCGTCACAGTGCCTCTGACATGGGCGCCATTCTCCAGGGTATGAAAGAGCTTGGAGCGCTTCCCGGGCTCAGCGAGAGCGGCGCGCTCCGAGAAGACCACGCGTCCATCCTCCGGCACACACTCGATGACCTTCAGGTTCAGCGTCCTGCCCATATACGTTTCGAGGCTCAGATCACGATCTTCATCATCTTTGCCTGCCAGCTCGATCAGGTGCGAGAACGGGACAAAGCCGGAGAGCATATCGGCTTCCACGAGCAGTCCGCCGCGGTTATGGCCCGTCACTTTCATCGTGATGATGCGATCGGCGGAATAGATCTCCTTGATCTCCTCCCAGTTCACCTGGACCGGCTCGATGACCTGAACCGGTTCGACCTTCTCCTGGACTCCGGGCTTCGGCTTAACTGCCGGCTGAGGTACCCGGGATGGCGCGTGGAGGCGCTCCTCGGCCAGGACCGATTCCCACCAACCCTCGTCCGTGACCGGCATCGCATTTTCGTACTTCCGCCTGGCATTATTGTTTTTGACTGTCATATGCGTCTCCTAACTTTATCACTTCATTCTGTTCCATATCGAGGATCGCACGCGCCACCGCTTCCACGGCCACTCTCTGCTTGCGATAAAGGTCAGCCTCGGACATGGCTAGCCGCCCCGCGACTTCACGCACCTTGCGTCCCTCGATGAATTTCATTTCCAGGATGTTATACAGGATCCACTCGCTTGTAAACCGCCGGTCCCCCTCGGGCTTGATCTGGTCCACAGCCTTGCGCAGGAGGGCACGTAATGCATTTGCCGTATTGCCTTCATGGTCTTCTGCCAGCATTTGAACGATACGCAATTTCATCAGCGGACTGTTGGTCAGTTTCGGACCGCCCCAGTAATGGGTCAGAGCATCCTTCACCCAGTCAGCCAAATCGTTCTCTTCGGGAAGAGGTTCGGTAAGCAGGCTTGTACTCGAATCGTATCGTCCCACGGCCCGGATGTGCTGCAGCATATCGATCTGCGGCTGTAAATCTTCCAAGGAGCGGAAGACACGCTGCTGGAGCTGGCGGTCTTCGAGAGCCAGGGCCGCACGGTCGGCGAGGAGCCAGACGGCGTCGCGCTGGTCGCGATCCATGGGCTGGCCGGCTTTGCGGGCAATACCCAGCAGGCCGAGCAGGGGAGGCAGCTCATCACGATCGCCGTCCACTTTGCGCTGGTGAAGTGGAAGGATCCAGAAGTCGCCCCAGACGAACTCATGGCGGCCGTTCTCGCCATTGGTGTCGATCAGCTTCAGAGCTTCGTCCAGGTTTTCATTTTCCAGGATGGACCTGTTCCCTGCCACCACACTGAGTGACAGCTCTCCCCCATCCAGGGCAGCGACAAACGCACAGGGCGATTGCAGATGATCACGGACAGCGGCCAGCACTGTCTCAAGAAATTGCTGCAAGTCGCCGCGCGTCAACAGCCTCTCTTCGATATTTTGCAGAAGCTGCAGCTCGGCGCGGTCGCGGCCAAAGAATAAAACCTTTTCCCAGATCGGCGAGAATAAAGTCACTGCATGTTCGAACAACAGGACCGTCACGACTACGGTCAAAGGGACAAAGGCGGAATATTCCTGTCCGCCAAAGTACTCACCGGCCCGGCGGACAACGGTCATCATTGCCAAAGCGAGGGAAGCGGTCACCGGTCCGCGCAGCAGCCATTTGAACAGCCGGCTCTTGACCACCCGGTCTGGCCAGGAGACGCCGAAGAACGCGACGGCGTAGGCCATGGTGATGACCAGCCCGGCCACCAGCAGGTTGATGACAAGCGCCACAGACCAAAAAACCAGCGGGAAGCGCGCAGCCATATCGGAACCGAACAACAGGTAGGGATAGGACCCGAGAGCCGGGGCGGTCGCGCCTGCCATCAGATAGAGCATCCTGCGCCGTCCGGAGCGGGTGAGCATCCGTGAGAAGGCGCGTATGAAGTTGTATCCTGCCCAGGCAATA
>DATAKV010000719.1:0-5628 GCA_036261375.1 Anaerolineales bacterium | reverse complement strand
TATGACCTGGTCAGCGGCTGGCGCAAGGACCGCAAGGACAACCGACTCACCCGTACGATTCCCTCCAACATGGCCAACGGACTGATCTCCTGGGTGACCGGTGTTCACCTGCACGATTATGGATGCACGCTCAAGGCCTATCGCCGAGACTCGCTCGAAGGCTTCCGGCTCTACGGGGAAATGCACCGCTTTATTCCGGTCTTCGCCCACTCCATCGGCGCCCGGATCACGGAGCTCCCTGTCCGCCACCACCCGCGCAAATTCGGCAAGGCCAAATACGGGCTGGAACGAACGGTCAAAGTTGTCCTGGATTTGTTTACCGTCAAATTCTTGCTGGATTATTCCCACAAGCCCATGCGCATCTTTGGCGGCGCGGGGGTTCTGCTGATGTTCGGCAGCGGGATCCTGCTCTCGTACCTGTTCATCCGTAAAGTGTTCGAGGGGATCTCGATCCTGGGCTCACCGCTCTTCCAGCTGGGAGTGATGTTCTTTATCCTCGGCTTCCAGTCCATCCTGATGGGGTTGATCGCGGAACTACTGGCCCGCACGTATCACGAATCGCAAAAGAAACCGACCTATACCATCCGAAAAATCCTGGGTAAGTAAGCGATGTTCTCCGTGTCGTCGCAGCGCCGCCAGCAGATTTTGCAGTTTGCAGGGACCCTGCTTGCCGTTGCGTTATTGTTCGTCCTGCTCCGGGATGGCGGCTGGCAGGAGATTCTCGCTGCCGTGCAAAAGATCGAAGCGGTGGATCTGTTCTGGGTCTTGATCTTGTTCCTGATTTCCCGCTTCGCCACGGTCTGGCGCTGGCATGTTCTTCTGCGGTCCGGGGGAGTGGACATTCATTTTTGGGACAGTGCCTCTCTGACCTTCACCGGCCTTTTTGCCTCCAATTTTCTTCCGACGACCATCGGCGGGGATGTTGTCCGCCTGGCGGGGATACTGCAGATGGGTTTTGACCGGGCCATCTGCCTGGCATCCATCGCTGCCGACCGCCTGGTCGGGATGCTGGGGATGCTCATGGCCTCGCCTCTTGGCCTGGCCCATGCCTGGCCTGTGTTGACGGGCAGCTCGCCTGGCCTCTTGGTGGTTGCATTTCTCGAGAGGCCCATCCGCCTGTTCAAGCGGGTTCTGAAGACATTTTCCATCTGGTTGAAAAAGCCCGGTTCCCTTTTGCTCTCCCTGATGTTCACCTGGGTGCATATGCTCTGCGTGTTTGGCTCGATCTACCTCTTTGTGGATGACCTGGGCACGCATGTCTCGTTCTGGATGATCGCCGGTGTGTGGAGCCTTACCTATTTCATCACCCTGATCCCGATCTCGATCAACGGCTACGGCCTGCAGGAGCTATCCTTTACCTTCTTGTTTTCGAATGTAGCCGGGGTGACGCCTGCCATGAGCCTGACCATCCCGGTGCTGATCCGTGCCTATCTCATGGTCTCCAGCCTGCCAGGCGCCATCTTTCTGCCGTCTACCCTGGCGGCCATGGCGGAAAAAAGACTGATTCTTAAGAACGGCGATATAAAATAGAGTTCATGGTCCCGCAAAGTAGCTCTCCCCGTTCCTTCTGGTTAACGCTGATCCTGTTCACATCCGTTATCAGCCTGTGGGCCGGGTGGGCGACCTATATACGCTCCGGCGAAGGCGAAGCGGGGATTCTTTTGCAGCGTTCCATCTGGGGTGGGATGCTGCTCCTGTATGCTGCTGTTTTTTTGATCGGCATCTGGCTGTTCGTCCGGGTGGCCCGGTTCGGAACCCTGCCTTTTCGACTACCCAATATCTCATTTGATAATGCAGTTTGGCGTCTGGCAGGTTTCATCGTTTTTGTTGCTCTTTTGTTTTTGATCCCTTATTTGAAGTTCAAGTTCCAGATCGGCCAGACCGTTAGAAACCCGATCTATGCCTTCGACCCGGGCATGCTCCTCATCCTGTATTACTGGATGTGCTGGTGGGCGCTGCTCCTGGCCGCGGCCTCCCTGAAGGTCGCGTTTCGGACTACCTGGCTGGGTGGGTTTGCCGCGGCGCTGGTGATCCTGGGAGTCGCCTATGAGATCGCCGCCCGCTTCAACGCGGTGACGACGTATCCGCTTTCGATGGGCTGGTCGGAAGGAAGCCGTTATTATTATGCCTCGCTGTATTTTTCCGACCGGATTTATGGCCAGGCCTTTCCCCTATCCACGCTCCATCCCACCCGCTATTTCCTTCAGTCCATACCATTCCTGTTTCCTTCACTGGGTCTTCCGGCGCACCGTTTCTGGCAGTTCTCTCTGTGGATCCTCCTGACGGCCGGGGCGGCGATCGCCTTATCGAAACGGGTTGTCCGACCTGAAGAGAGGGCCTTGCGCTGGCTGCTGGCAGGCTGGACCTTCCTGTTCCTGCTGCGAGTAGGCGTGTACTATCACCTGCAGATCATGACGATCCTGCCGCTGGCGTTTGTCAGCCCGAGGCATCCCTGGCGCTCGCTGCTTGCCGTGGTCGCTGCATCCCTGTGGGCAGGGGTGAGCCGGGTTAATTGGTTCCCGGTGCCGGCCATGATCGCCGTAGCGATTTATCTGCTCGAAGTGCCGTTCGCGGAGCGGGCATCTTCCAGAAAGATCATGCAGTATCTATCCACGCCTGTGCTGTGGGCGGTTGCCGGCCTGGTTTCCGCGCTGGTCGCCCAGGCAGCCTACATCCCGCTTTCCGGAAATGCGGATAACGCGGAAGCATTTGCGTCCAGCTTCTCTTCTGCCCTGCTGTGGAACCGGCTGTGGCCCAATGAAAGCTACTCACTGGGGGTCCTGCCTGCCATCCTGATCGTGAGCGGACCGCTCCTGCTGGTCGTGATCGTGGCAGCAGCCCGGCGCTGGAATGCTCTTCTCCCGCTGCGCTGGCTGGGTCTGTTCTCGATGCTCATTGTTTTGTTCGCGGGGAGCCTGGTAGTGAGTACCAAGATCGGCGGCGGCGGTGACCTGCATAATATGGATGCCTACGCCGTCCTGCTGGTGGTCGTGGCCGGGTATTTCGTCGGCGGGACGGTGGTAACGGAGCAGGAGCAGTCAACCGTTATGACCCGGCCTGCACCAGTGGTTGTCTATGCCCTGGTGATGCCGCTCTTGTTTCTCATTCCTCTGCTCTCCCCCTATCCCAGGTTCAAGGAAGCAGCCATCCGCTCGGGGTACAACCAGCTCGTGGAAGTGGTGAGCCGTGCCGGGGCGGATGGCCCCGTCCTGTTCATCAATGAGCGGCAGATGGTTACCTTCGGGGATGTGGACGTACCTCTTGTGCCGGACTATGAAGTCGTAACCTTGATGGAAATGGCGATGTCGAATAACCACGCCTATCTGGATCAATTCTACAGCGACCTCGCCTCCCACCGCTTTGCCGCCATCGTTGCCACCAAGCAGAACCTGGCCATCAAGGAGACGGGTCCGCTGGCGGAGGAAAACAACGTCTGGAACTCGCGCGTCTCCCCGTATATCCTGTGTTATTATGCGCCCGTCCTGCGGGTTGAGGCTGAGATCAGCAACCTGGAAGTATATGTGCCCGAGATGGAAACAAGAGATTGTCCGCAGTGACAGCCTGTAACCAGATCTGTACTGGAGCGTCCAGACACTACGAATGACAATGAAGCAGACAATAGGCCTGGCCTTGGGTATGACAAAAGGCCTGTCTTGAATGATAATGAAAGGACCAACATGACTGAAAAACAAACGCTGCTCCTGACGGGTGGGAGTGGATTCATCGGAACGAATATGGTCAGGCTGCTGCTCGACAGCGGGATGTACCGCGTCATCAACCTGGATGCCCTAACCTATGCCGCCAACCCCCTTTCTCTGGAAGACCTGGAATCGAACCCGGGTTACGAGTTTGTCCGGGGCAATATCACCGACCGCGAGCTGATTTCCGGGTTATTCTCGACATATCGCCCGGCTGGCGTCATGCACCTGGCTGCCGAGTCGCACGTGGACCGGTCCATCGTCAGCGCCGACGATTTCGTGCAGACCAACGTGGTTGGCACGTACACCCTGCTCGAAGCGGCGCGCCTCTACTGGAACGGCCTGCCCGACGACGAGAAAAAGAACTTCCGCTTTCTGCACGTCTCGACCGATGAGGTCTTTGGCTCTCTGGGACCCGAGGGGTATTTCTCTGAGGAGACTCCCTACGCGCCCAACTCTCCCTACTCCGCATCGAAGGCGGCCAGTGACCATTTCGTGCGGGCCTATTACCATACCTACGGCCTGCCGACGATCATCACCAACTGCTCGAACAATTACGGCCCCTACCAGTTCCCTGAAAAGCTGATCCCGTTGATGATCATGAATGCATTGTCGGGTAAGCCTCTGCCGGTCTATGGCGACGGCTCCAACGTCCGCGATTGGATCTATGTGGACGATCACTGCCGGGCGGTCAAACTGGCCTATGAGAAAGGCCGGCCGGGTGAAGTCTATACCGTCGGCGCGAGCAATGAGCAGAAGAATTTAAATTTGGTCCACAAAATCTGTGATGTCCTGGATGATATCGCCCCACCCGTGGAGATCCCTGAGCTGCGCGAACGCGGCCTGACGAGCTACCGGGATTTGATCCGCTTCGTGACGGACCGGCCGGGACATGACCGCCGCTATGCGATCGATTCATCCAAGATCGGACGCGAGCTGGGCTGGCAGCCGGAAGTCGGGTTCGAAGCGGGACTGCGCCGGACGATTGAGTGGTACCTGTCCAATCCAAAATGGGTGGACCAGGTGAGCGGCGGGTCCTACGGGGAGTGGATCGAGAAGAATTACGCCTGGCGGGCCGGGAAGGAGTCCAAATGAAGGGAATTATCCTGGCGGGAGGCAAGGGGACGCGCCTCTACCCGCTGACCATCGCCATCAGCAAGCAGATCCTGCCGGTCTACGACAAGCCAATGGTGTACTACCCGCTGTCGATGCTGATGCTGGCGGGCATCCGCGAGATCCTGATCATCAGCACACCCGATGCCCTGCCGGGTTTCAAACAGCTGCTGGGGGAAGGTTCGCAATGGGGCCCGAAGTTCGAGTATGCCGAGCAGCCGGAGCCGCGCGGGCTGGCGGATGCCTTCCTGGTTGGCCGGGAGTTCATCGGCGACAGCTCGGTCTGCCTGATGCTCGGCGACAATATTCTCTACGGCCAGGGAATGGCTACCCTCCTGCAGGAATGTGCCCAACTGGACGAGGGAGCCATCATCTTTGGTTATAAAGTCAACGACCCGCAGCGCTATGGAATTGTCGAATTCGACTCCGAGGGAAGGGTTCTCAGCCTGGAGGAAAAGCCTGACCAACCCAGATCGAGTTTTGCCGTGCCCGGGATTTACTTCTACGACAACCAGGTGGTTGGCATTGCCGAGAACCTCGAACCCTCGCCGCGCGGCGAGATCGAGATCACCGACCTGAACCGCGTCTACCTGGAAAAAGGCCAGCTAAAAGCCCGGATGTTCAGCCGCGGCGTGGCCTGGCTGGACGCAGGCACGCACGAGTCGCTCCTGCAGGCATCCACATTCATCGAAGCCATCCAGCAGCGGCAGGGCTTGATGATCTCCTGCCCCGAAGAGATCGCCTACCGGATGGGCTATATAACCCTGGAGCAGTTGTGCAACCTGGGGAACTCCCTTCGAGGAAATTCGTACGGCGA
>DATAKV010000407.1:0-4352 GCA_036261375.1 Anaerolineales bacterium | reverse complement strand
GCGGCATCACCGGATGTCATTGGTTTTCAGGAACTGACCCCAGCAAGTGGCCGGGCAATTGCTGGGGAACTCGAAGCGGATTATCCTTTCGGCACACTCCAAAACCTGGAAGAAGGACGGAGCGCCGGCCTGTTAAGCCGGTTCCCGCTTGAAACGGCAGAGTGGTTTTCGCTGCCGCCCCGGGATATTTCCCTGCATACGACGATCCTGATGGACGGAAGACGGGTTCATGTCTTTGTCGTGCATCTTTCCCCCAACAACTTTTTTACGGCTCAAGCCAGCGAGCTGGTTTCGCTGGTGAAAGAACGGTATGGACGGAGAGCGGCGGAAGTGAACCGACTGGAGGCGGAAGTGGATGCTTTACAAGAACCGGTTCTGCTGCTGTGTGATTGCAATATGACCGATACATCGGAAGCGTATGCTCACCTGCGCCGATTTCTACGCGATAGCTTCCGAGAAGTTGGGTGGGGAATGGGCCATACTCTCCATCCACCGCAGCTGCCAATTCCTGTCCAACGGATCGATTATGTGTGGCACTCGGCAGAATTTATAGCGCTGGATGCCTTCGTTGGACAGGAGGGCAGTTCCGATCATTTGCCAATGGTTGCTAAACTAATATTGATCGAGATGCCATAAAAGCTATCAGTTTGGCCGGGGACATGACGAAATGGTCTTTTTCAGAAAGGTTCTATTTGGTTTCAACCGCAGGCTGATAGAGCACAAGTAATTGCATGCGACCGAGGCGCAGGTACGATCCGCTGGGCAATGGATACGATCTGTGGGGAGCCAGCCTCTCGTCGTTCAGCCAGGTGCCATTGACACTGCCCAGGTCCAGGACCTCATAGCCATCCCTTGTCTGCCGGATGGTCACATGCCGCCGGGATACTCCCAGGCTGTACCCGCCAAAAGGAGCGAGATCGAGCAGCCTCTCTGAGGTGGCTCCGATCTTGCGGCCCAGGACAAATTCGTCCTGGGAGTCGAACCAGGCAGGTTTGGACAGCCCTTTGACATAGAAGGCGATCCCGCTTTCCGGAGCCACGGCATCTTCTTCCGCTTCGAGCAGCCACTCCCGGATCATCTCCGGAGTCAGTGCCTGCATGTCGGTCGTTTTGGTTTTGTGCTCCATGTCCCTGGCAGGATCGTCCAGCCTGGCACCGCAGTTTCCGCAAACGACGGCTGCGAGCTCGTTCTCTGACTTGCAAACGGGACAAACACTCTTGGAAACATCCATGATCATTGCTCCCTGATGATGAATTCATTGCGTCAAAAATTCTACCCGAAATCTTACTCTCGATGCCGTTATTTTTCAATCACAATTTGGTACCTGAGAGCGGTTCCTTTTGGGAAAATTAAGTCATTTGTCAGTTGCCTGTCACTGCATTGTGTGTAAGAATGTTGCGAAAGCAGGGTCCAAGTGAAAATTACAGTCTTTGCAGCCGGTTCACGAGGGGATATCCAGCCGTGTGTCGCCCTGGGTAAAGGGCTTCAACAGGCAGGTTACCAGGCCTGCCTTGCCGCTCCCGAGAACTTTGCCGGTTTTGTCGAGAGCCACGGTGTAGGCTTTTATCCACTGCGCGGCGATGTGCAGAAGATCATGGCCAGCGACACCGGGCGGACGTTCATGGAGACGGGAGGAACCAATCCCCTTAAATCGATCCAGGCCATACGGACGCTGATCGCGCCGGTCATCATGAGCATGGCGGAGGATCTATATGCCGCCTGCCAGGGGAGCGATGCACTCATCAGCCTGGGTGTGTTCAGTTCGTTTGGGCATTCCGTCGCCGAGGCCCTGCGGATGCCGATCATGAATGTCGAGCCCACACCTCTGCTTCCCACCCGGACGTTTGCGGCAGCCTCCTGGCCCATCCAGAGGAATGCAGGTGGGCTGCACAACTTTCTATCCGGCCTTGCCATGCTGCAGGTCGTCTGGCTCTGGTACCGTCCTTTTGTTAATGATTTCAGGCAGCGGCTGGGACTGTCAAAGCAAACCGCCGCCCAGACTTACCATATATTACGAGCGACTCCCATGCTGGGAGCGTACAGCCCGAGCATCATTCCTTTCCCTGGCGACTGGCCGGACAGCCTGCACATCACCGGTTACTTCTTCCTGGATGAGCAGGATGACTGGCAGCCATCCCCGGAACTAAAGGCATTTCTGGATGGCGGTCTGCCACCCGTCTATATCGGGTTTGGCAGCATGGCCGGCCGCGACCCTGAAAAGCTGGCAAATGTCGTATATGAAGCGCTTGCCCTGAGCGGCCAGCGGGGACTGCTGCTGACAGGCTGGGGCGGTTTGCACACAAAGACCGTGCCGGATAATGTGTTCGTGCTGGATTCGGCACCGCATGCCTGGTTGTTCCCGCGTATGTCTGCCGTCGTGCATCACGGCGGGGCGGGGACGACAGCAGAGGGACTACGGGCCGGCGTGCCGACGGTCGTTGTCCCCTTTGCTTTCGACCAGCCCTTCTGGGGAGCGCGGGTCAAAGCCAGCGGCCTCGGGCCGGACCCGGTACCGCTCAAGAAGCTGACCGCAGCGCGTCTCGCCCGTGCGATCCAGATTGCAGTGAGCGATCCCTCCATGCGGCAGCGTGCCCGTTCCTGCGGTGAAGCCATTCGCGCCGAGGATGGCATCGGTAATGCAGTGAGTGTGGTCAGGCGCTATTTTGGGAATCCGGCGTGAGTAACCAGAAGGAGTGGTCATAAAATGAAATCGAATGCCTTTACTGCCGTTCCATATCCCAGGATCCGGCTCCTGATGGCCGATGGCGGCCGGCTGGGACTTCAAAAGCATACCGTCCATGGGCTGGTGGAGTTCGATATCACCCGGGCTCGTGAAGCCATCCGCCGCCGCAAGTCGCAGACGGGAGAAGCCCTGTCCTTTTCGGCATTCTTCCTGTACTGCCTGGGTAAGGCGATCGACGCGGACCGGCAGATGCATGCCTATCGAGACTGGCGCAATCAGCTGATCCTCTTCGACGATGTCGATGTGAACATGCTGTTCGAAGTGGATGTGGACGGCAGGAAGACGATCCGCCCTCATATCCTGCGCAGTGTCAACAGGCGGAGCATTCGTGAGATCCATGAGGAGATCCGGGCCTTTCAGAGCGGGCATCTGGGCAGCCAGGAATCGAAGTTCATCGACCAGTTCGTACGGCTGCCCGGGTTCGTCAGGCGGCTGTTCCTGCGGGCCTTGTTCAAGAATCCAAACTGGATCAAGGAATACTATGGCACGGTGCTGGTCTCCTCTGTCGGAATGTTCGGGACGGGAAGCGGCTGGGGGATTCCGGTGCCGAACCACTCGCTCCAGCTTACCCTGGGCGGCATCGGCGAAAAGCCGGGGGTGGTCAATGGTCGTGTGGAAGTGCGCAAGTTCATGGGCGTGACAGTCAGCTTCGATCACGATGTGATCGACGGTGCCCCGGCTGCGCGCTTCATGCACAGATTGAAGAAACTGATCGAGAGCGGCTGCGGGCTGGACGAGTAAACGATCTCCTGCAAGCCAATCGCCTGACGAAATGCAGGGAACATCTCTATTCCTTTAAACGTCCTTTGGGCGAAAACAGAGAAGGAGTAACAGAATGAAACGAACCTTAATGATACTGATGGTCTTTGTGCTAGCTCTGACTGCCTGTTCCGCAAAGGAAAGTCGCTCTATTGTTGGCAGCTGGGAGCTGATTGAGTTTGGTCCGGCAGGCTCCACCATGCCTGCCGTCGAGGACAGCGAGGCAGGTCTGACCTTCAACGAAGATGGATCGGTGAGCGGCAGCACGGGCTGTAACGGCGCTGGAAGCGAATACACTGTGGATGGCGACCAGATCGAGTTCGCCCCGTTCGTGTCCACGCTGATGGCCTGCGAAGACCCGATCATGGAGCAGGAAAGCACCTTTCACCAGGTGCTGAACGGCATCGCTACCTACGAGATCGACGGCGATACGCTGACGCTCTCGAGGGACGGCATGGTGCTGGTATTCACTGCTGCACAAGCACAATAACCTTTTCAAACCAAATCAAAAATGCGGCTGAAACGACAGCCGCTTTTTTGATCCTTGAGTCTTTCGACGAGAGACAACTTTATTCCATCGACAGGACGTGTCTCGCGATCACCAGTCTCTGGATCTCGCTGGTCCCTTCGCCGATGGTCATCAGGCGGGCATCCCGGTAGATGCGCTCGACGGGGTACTCGCTCGAATAACCGTAACCGCCATGGATCTGGATCGCATTACGGGTGACACGCTCCGCCATCTCGGTGGCGAACATCTTGGCCATGGCAGCTTCCTTGTTATAGGGACGTCCCTGTTCCTTGAGCCAGGCGGTCTTATAGAGCATCGTGCGGGCCAGCTCGATCTCGGTCG
>DATAKV010000714.1:0-2437 GCA_036261375.1 Anaerolineales bacterium | reverse complement strand
AACGGCTTGAAGCTGATCCGCAAGAAAGAGAATTACCTTGAGAAAAATTTCCATCGTTCAAGGTTCGACAAGAATAACGGGAACGGTCACTTGACTTAGTTAGCAGGAAGATAATCGCCAGATAAAAGACGAGGCAGATTTGTCCTCGTCTTTTATGATTCAGTTATTAGCTAAAGGCAAAGATAAGTACAAACCTATTAGCTTTCAAAACCATTACAACCCGTTTCCGCCCTATAAAAAAAGTTGCCCTAGTCCAAGAGCCGTTTAGCAAGGCCATGCTTCGTGGCATATCGTACAACCAACTGCGGTGTCTTGTGCCTGGCGGCGCAGGCTTGCAAGGTAAACTTAAGGTCGATCACAAGGGAATTCACCAGCCTAGCTCTACAAAAGCATCCCGGTTCCCGGGCAGGTCCTGGATGAGGGCTGCCACGACCGGGAAGGGGTCCATGTCCACACGCGTTCGTGTGGTGTAGTCCCACCAGGGCCCCCCGGCTTCCGAGCGCACGGCCTCTCCCATCTCCAGAAAATTCCTGTCGGGGTCGCGGATCACCAAGGTGACCGCCGCCACCAGGATGTTGTCCCTGGCCTTCACACGGATCGTCTGCCCGATCTCCCCGGTCCAGCCATCGAAATTCAACTCTACTACTTTGGGCCTGCCGTACCAGTCGGCGATGGCGTGGGTATAAGCGCTTACCCCTGTGGCGCATTCCAGCTCACGGTACACCTCCAGGTCCCTGGCAAAGCCGGCATACAAAGCGGCTGCCCGGATTGCCGCTGGAAGTCTCTTCGGGATGGACATCGACATGTATTTCCGGTTGCCGTCGCCGCGATCTCCCCTGACGAATATGGTTTTTCCGGAGGCTGTCGAGCAATAGATGGCCTGTTCCCCGTCTATCCCATTCAAGCCGCGGAGGTGAGTATTCCTGTAAATGTTTGCCATGTTGGCCGGCTCCTTGTGTCATGAAGCTTCTTTGTACTGCCGCTTCGGCGGTTTGAAAAATTCTACTGCTATCGTCCGGTTATCGGGCTTTCATATTTGAAAGGCCTTCTACACTATCGACATGACGAAAAAACTTGTATTTGGGTACTACCAAAAGATTGAGACCCTATCCCCGTTTTGAGGTTGGGGTCTTCACCTGCTTTTTATATAAATTCAGGGCTGATAATTGCCGTATCCTGTCCATATCGTTCTCTCTTCACCGATCGGCTGCCCGGCCAGGGCCACGACATCCTGGTCATCGTAAAAAATGATCCTTTCGATAGCGGTCTTTCTATGGACCGGATAGGTCCCCTCCGCAATCGGGGGCAGCTCGACGTATACAGGGACCGCATCCCAGTAAAGCAGCATGCCGGTTGTCCTGCCGTTTGGGCCGGTACCGGAAGTCAACCACACAGTATCCGGGTCTCCGTAATAATCGATCACTTCGCCAAGAGGCACGGAGACCGTCGGTTCAAATGCCATCGCGGAAGTCATGTCCTTCGATGTTTCCACATCCACCGAGTTTCGGTAGCCGCGTCCAACACCCTGGAAACCCATCGTGAATGTGAAGATCAGGTAGAAGACCCAGAGGCAAACCCCCAGAAACGCATTGAGCATCAGGGATGCACGGAAATGCTTTACGGGAAATGCCTGGCGGCGGAAGAATTGAATCCCATACCAAACCACCCAGACCAGGATGCTGTAGAACAGGACATCCACAATTATCGTTGGACCCGGAGGATCTTCCGGTCCCAGCAGGCCCCAGCCCCCAGTCGGAGAGCCCCCACCCGGAGAATCGACAAAAACGGGGAAAGGCCACCCGGCTTTTTGGTCCCCAAAATAACATGACCCCTTCGGGCAGGGGACCAGATAGGATGGGTCACAGAAATTGTAGCAATGTTTCGACTGAATGTATTGAAACGATAGAACGGTGAGCCCCAGGGCCAGGACTGCGTTCACGATCAGCAGGAAATAAGGGTTTGTTTTCATGCGATCATAGCCTTTAACTGCACTCGTACCTGGGCGGCCGTTGCTTTTTGTGCCTGTCCCCTCGAGCGGCAAACCCTATGGGCGTTAGCCCTGCCCGGAATACCAGTCCAGCACGCGCAGGGCGCGCAGGGTGTTCCAGCGGCTGGCCTGGCCTTCGGCGATGCCGGGTTCAGCGATGACTTCCTCCGGGTGCATGATCCCCAGCACCCAGCGACCGTCCGTATCGCGCTTGGAGGCAACGATCTTGATGGCTTCGGCCATGCGCGGGTCGGGAGCCACGCCGGCGCTGCGAAAATACAACAGCCCGCGTAGAATGTCGTAGCGCCAGCCGGCCGGGTAGGAGAATTGTGTCCAGACCGGGCCGCCTTTGCGGTCCTGCTCGATGGGTTCGCCGGTCGATAGCTGCTTGAAGAGATGACGTGAGAGCAGGTACTCCTGCCCGCGCTCGCGCGCTGCTTTTACGGCGGG
>DATAKV010000712.1:0-5736 GCA_036261375.1 Anaerolineales bacterium | reverse complement strand
CAGGCGCGGATCGAGCAGACCCTGCGGCTCGATTACGATACCTTTGTAAATGCTTCGTTTTTCTTGCAGGGCAAGGCTGACCAGTTCACCCAGCAGAATCCCGGTAAACGCAAGGAAGTCCTGAGCAATATCCTCGGGCTGGAAATGTGGGAGGAGTATAGGAACCGTTCGGCAGAAATTCGCAAGCGCATCGAACGCGAAGTGGATGCTATCGAGGCACGGATTGCCGAAATCGATACGGAGCTTGCCGAGGAGGACGCCCGCAGGACGCGGCTGGCCGAACTGGAATCCACTCTCACCCAATTGACCGCGGCCCGCACTGCCCAGGAATCCGTCCTGGAGTCCATCAAGAGGGCGGCGGCCGCCCTCGACGAACAGCGTAAACTCGTGGACGCTCTGAACGCTTCCCTGGACCGTTCCCGCGCACATCTCTCCGGACTGGAGAACCGGCTCGCCGCCCGACAGGCCGATCGTGACTCGTACTCAAACCTGATCGAGCGCGCCGAGGCGATCGAGACGGCCTACAAAGACTGGCAGGAAGTCCGCGCCGAGTTGGAAACCTGGGACAGGACCGCCTCCGAGTTCCACGAGTATGACAAGGAGAGAACTCCTCTTCTCGAGAAGATCGCCGTGGAGCGAGCCAGGTTGGAACAGGAGCTCGACGTTCTTACAGAACGCGAACGTGTCATCCTCGACCAGGTGCCAGTTATCTCCAGCCTGGAGGCGGAGATTGAAAAGGTACAAATCCGCCTGGCGGAGGCGGAGGAAAAAGTTGGGATCCTTTCCCACCTGGAGGAACAAAGAAATTCCGCCCGCGAGCGGCAGGCCGAGCTCAGAGCAGAGAATGAATCTCTCAAAGCGGACATGAATCAGCTAAAAGATAGGATCGACACACTGAAGTCTGCCGAGGGGACTGCTACATGTCCGTTATGCGGCCAGCAGCTCAGTGATGAGCACCGCGCCTCTACGCTGGATCAGCTCGAAGAAGAAGGCAGGCAGAAGGGCGACCGCTACCGGGCCAATCAGGGGGATATGGCGGAACTTGCCAGATTGATCGTCGATGCAGAAAGGCGGATCTCTGACCTTACTTCCTCAGAAAACGACCGCATCCGTTTTACGAGTGAACTCTCACAGCTGACCCAGCGCCTGGAATTTATGCAACTGGCCGCCAGCGAATGGGGATCATCCGGCAGGAAGCGCCTTCGGGACGTGGAGAAGCTGCTGGAAAATAAAAAGTATGCTCCTGAGGAACAAAAAAAACTTGCAAAACTCGATAAGGAGCTTGCCAAACTCGGTTATGACGCCTCGGAACATGACCAGCTTCGTGAACAGGAAAACGAGTTGCGCGGCGTCGAAGAGGATTTCAGCAATTTGAAGTCTGCACGCGAAGTCAGCAAACAAATCGACAGCGAGATTGCCAACCTGAATATTGAGATCCAGAATCGCCAAACGGAGATCCGGGCCCTGGATCATGATTATGAAACCGCCTGCGCAAGCCTGGAAACTGCGGAATCTGAATCCCCAAATCTCGATGAAGCGGAGCGCGAGCTGTTCCGTTTGCGCGAGAACGAAAACAAGGCACGCAGCGAGCTGGGCGGCGCCAAACAACGGGTGGAGATCCTCTCTACGCAGCGCGGGCGCCGGGCCCAGTTCGAAAAGGAACGCGAGACCCTGCAGAAACGGATCGTCCAGCACAAAACTCTCGAACGCGCCTTTGGTAAGGACGGTGTCCCCGCCCTGTTGATCGAGCAGGCTCTGCCGCAGATCGAGGAGCGGGCCAACGACCTGCTCGACCGCCTGAGCGATGGGCAGATGTCCATCCGCTTTGTGACCCAGACAGAATACAAGGACAAGAAACGCGACGACCTGCGCGAGACACTCGACATTCAGATCAGCGATTCGGCCGGCATTCGCGCCTATGAGATGTATTCAGGGGGCGAGGCATTCCGGGTCAACTTCGCGGTCCGGCTGGCACTTTCCGAGATCCTGGCCCAGCGCAAAGGCGCCCGATTACGAACGCTTGTCATCGACGAGGGGTTTGGCTCACAGGATACCCAGGGACGCCAGCGCCTGATCGAAGCCATCAACCTGGTCAAGAATGATTTTGCCAAGATCCTCGTCATCACCCACCTCGACGAACTCAAGGATGCCTTCCCCACACGCATCGAAGTCGAAAAGACCGACCGCGGCTCGATGGTCAGTGTGAATTGAATTGGAGGTTTAAGATTGAAGGTCTCATGTCACCTGTGACTTTCAACCTTAAACGTTTTCCATGCTACTTCTCCTCCTCTCTTCTGCCTTCTTCATCGGAGGCATTTTCGTTGTTTACTGGCTCCACAATCAATATCGGCTCGATATTGTTGTTGCACCAGAGGCGCCGCCCGCCGAAGGGCCATTGATCTCCGTCTGCGTGCCGGCCCGCAACGAGGAGCGCAACATCCGCGCCTGCGTTGATTCACTTTTAGCACAGGATTATCCCAACCTCGAAATCATCGTTTTGGACGACCGCTCTACCGACAGGACACCTGATATTCTCCGGGAGTTGTTTTTGGAGTCGGGCAGCTCGCTCTCCAAGAGACATGGGCAAAGCCCTACACTCCAAATCATTACCGGCTCCGACCTCCCCCCGGACTGGGCAGGAAAACCACACGCGCTGCATCAGGCCTCGGCTACGGCGCGCGGCGAATGGCTTTGCTTTGTAGATGCCGATACGTTCCTCGCTCCCAATACACTTTCCGCCTGTTATGCCAAAGCCATCGAAACACAGGCAGATATGTTCACGATTATGACCTTCCAGGTCCTGGGCTCATTCTGGGAAAAGGTCGTGATGCCGCTGGTAATGACCGCCCTCTCGGTCGGGTTTTCCCCGCGCAAGGTCAATGACCCGCACCGCAGGGATGCGATCGCAAACGGGCAATTTATCCTGATCAGGCGTCTGGTCTACGACGCGATCGGCGGGCATGAGAGTGTCAAAGACCAGATCGTGGAAGATAAAGCCCTTGCACAGCAGGTCAAGTGGAATGGCTATCGCCTGATCGTCGCCGATGGCCAGCGGGTGGCGCGGACGCGCATGTATACCTCCCTGGCGGAGATGTGGGAAGGCTGGACGAAAAATATCTATCTCGGCCTGCGCGACCAGGCTGGTTTGCTTTGGCTCGGTGTATTTGGGGCATTCGTCGCCCTGACCGCCGCACTCTTTTTACCGGTGTGGCCCTTTCTAGGATTCTCGTGGCTATTGGATGGCGGCGGCTGGATGGCCGCGCTGGTCAGCCTCCAGTCACTGCTATTTTGGGGATATGTGATCCAGGTTCGTGCCCGGGTGGCAGAGGCCATGCACATCTCTCACTGGTATGCCCTGTCCACACCACTTGGCGCAGCAGTCTTCGCAGCGATGATGATCACATCTGCGTTCCGGGTTTTATCGGGCAAGGGAGTCGCCTGGAAAGGCCGAACGTACGCCCCAAAGTAGGCTAGGGGTTATTTTCATTACAAACTACGGGGGATTGAATGTGACAAAAGTCACAATAAAATTTCTCGACTCATCTTATATTAAGAATAGAAAATATCTGTGAGGATCCACATGTCCAGACTTCCTTTCATTCTTGCTATCCTGGCTGCCGTCGCCGCACTCGGCTTTTTTGTCTTTGTGACCGACGCACCTGCCTATGGGGGTAGCGCGCCTGAAACCTGCGCGAACTGCCATGTCATGGATTCCCAGTATGAAAACTGGTATCACGCTCCCCACAAGAACTTTACAGAATGCGTGGACTGCCATCTTCCCCATGAGAACATCGCTGCCTATTACCTGGAAAAAGGCAGACAGGGGGCCAAGGATGTATATGCTTTCACCACCGGCCACATCCCTGTTGCGATTCGCGCTTCCGAGAAAACCAAGGGGATTATCCAGTCGAACTGCATTCGCTGCCATGAAGAAACGGTCGAATCGGTGGTGATGGGCGAACAGCCGTTCGACCGTAACTGCTGGGATTGCCACCGCGATACCTCCCACGGCTCGCGCGGCGCCTCGGCTGTTCCCTACCAGGATGCAATCATCTATCCCGTCAAGTAATCTGCGATGAAGGAGAACCCATCCATGAAAAAATACATGACCCTTATACTGGTTGGCACCATCGTGGTGCTTTCTGCAGTTCTGATCGGCGTGCTGACATTCATGCGCAACCAGCCGCCTCAGGAGCGCGCCTTCCAGCCGCTGGTCGAGATCGAAGCAATGGAGCCCGACTCGGAGAAGTGGGGCGTCAACTTCCCCAATCAATTGAGCACCCTCCAGAAAACCGCCACCAATAACATTGACACAACCTTTGCTGGCTCATCCGCGTTTTCGTGGCTGGAGCGCGATCCGCGCCAGGTGATCCTGTTCGCAGGTTATCCCTTCAGCAAGGATTACAACGATGACCGCGGCCACGCCAACGCCCTCGAAGATGTGCGCGCCACAGAGCGTCTCAACCTGGATCCGAACGACCCGAAACGCACACCGGGAACCTGCTATTCCTGTAAATCATCCAACAACCCGGGATTATGGGATGAAATGGGGATGGCCGAATATGACAAGATGTCATTCATGGAGATCGGTGCACGCATCGAAGAACCGATCGGCTGTTCCAATTGCCATGAGGCCGTGACCATGCGCCTGATCGTCACCAATCCTGCTCTCGACGAGGCACTCAAAGCCCAGGGCAAGGACTGGACCACCTTCACCCGCCAGGAAATGCGGACTGTCGTATGTGCCAACTGCCACGTGGAATACTATTTCAAGGGCGATGGCAAGTACCTGACCTTCCCATGGGCCAAAGGCACGGAAGTAAACCAGATCATCGAGTATTACGAAGAAGCCGGGTTCAAAGACTGGGATTATCCCGAAGCCGGGACGCCGATGATCAAGGCCCAGCACCCGGAATTCGAGTTCTTCACTGCCGGCTCCACGCACTACAACGCCGGCGTCTCCTGCGCCGACTGCCACATGCCCTACGTCCGCGACGGTGCAGCCAAATACTCCACTCATGATGTCCACAGCCCTCTACTCAACCCCGAGCTGGCCTGCGGCCAATGCCACACCGACAGTGAGTATGTGGTCAGCCGCGTGAACGAGATCCAGGAGCAGGTCGCGAATACGAAGATCGCCACCGAGGATGCGCTCGTCGACGCGATCAACGCCATCAAACTGGCGGCCGCCGATCCGGATGCCGATGCAGACCTGCTCGACCAGGCCCGGAATCTTCACCGCAAGGCCCAGTTCATGTGGGATTTCGTGTCCGCCGAGAATAGCACCGGTTTCCACAACCCTGAATATGCGCTGGAGATCCTGGCCGAATCTACAAACCTGGCCCGCCAGGCGCAGATGCTCGCCGCCCAGTCGGTGGATGACATGACACTGCTTCAGACAGGAACGTACTATCAAACAGAATCCCAGCCGTAACCCTTTATCCGTGACTATCGGAGACGCTGTCCACATGGACAGCGTCTTTTTATTGGTGATATAGTTATGAATAAACCAAACCCACGAGGATCGAGAATGAAACCATTTCGAATGATCATGCTGGCAGGCCTGCTCCTGCTGAGTGCATGCAGTGCATCGAGCGGAATCGAAGTCAGCAAGGCCTGGATGCGTCCAGCCGCGAACGAGGGAAATGGGGCAGCCTATTTCCTGATCCAGAACCGGTCGGACAGCGCCGACGAATTGATAGGCGCCTCTTCCGCGGTTGCCCGGGCCGTGGAGCT